>NZ_JBEZZB010000032.1:0-74077 GCF_040638955.1 Actinoplanes sp. NPDC024001 | reverse complement strand
CCACGCCGGCGGCTGGCCGGTCGCCCGCGCCGGGGCGCTCGCCGCCGGGCACCCGCTCGGCCAGAGCCTCGTCGACCAGCTGCGCTCGGACGCGGCGATCTGGACGGCGGTGGCCTCGCCGAGCCCGTCCGCCACCCCGGTGCTGCGTCGCGAGCTCTGCTTCGACGGCCCGGTCCTGGAGTACGGCCGGCCGGCCAACGACATGCTCGCCACCGTCGACCGCGCGGCCGCCCGGACCCACGTGCTGGAGCAGCTCGGCCTGCCCGCCGACAGCCGCCTGGTGCTCTACGCGCCCACCCGCCGCCCGTCGGACCTGCGCCGGCGTGGTGACAGCGACCCGGGCCGGCTGCTGGATCTGCTCACCGTGGCCGCCGCGCTGCCGGCCGGCCACCGGCTGCTGGTCCGCCGCCATCCCGGCGTCCCCGACGACGTGGCCGGCCTGATCTCCGGCGTGCTGGACGTGACCGCCTATCCGCGCGTCGGTGAGCTGCTGCTGGCCACCGACATGCTGGTCACCGACTACTCGGCGTTGCTGGCCGACTACGCCGGCACCGGCCGTCCCGCTCTGATCTTCGCTCCGGACCTGGCGGAGTTCGCGGCGGCGCCCGGGCTCAACGTGGACCTGGAACGGGAGGCGCCCGGGCCGATCCTGCGGACGTCCGCCGAGGTCGCGGCCGCCTTGCGGGACATTCCCGCGATCGTCGCCGAGTACCGTGAGCAGGCCGCGGCGTTCGCTGCCACGCACGGTTCCGGTAGCGAAGGGGGAGCAGCTGGGAAGCTGGTCGACTGGCTGCTGGCAGCCGGGCGTTGAGCCACTATCGTTGCGAGATATGACCCCCATTCCGCTCGCTGAGGAACTCCTCCTCCTCGCGTACGACGATCAGACCGGCAAGGCGACCGGCTCCCGCATCGGGCTCGACCTGGGCATGGCCGCGGCCGTGCTGATCGACCTGTCGCTGGCGAACCGGATCGCCTACGCGGCCGACGGCTACCTGAAGGTCGTCGATGCCACTCCGCTCGGCGACCCGGTCGCTGACGCCGTCCTGGAGAAGGTGGCGGCGGACGAGCCGCACACCCCGGCGCAGTGGCTGCAGCGGCTGCGGCACCGGCTGCGCACCCGGGTCCTGGAGGACCTGTGCGCCCGCGGGGTGGTACAGGACGTCGACGAGACCCAGCTCGGCGTCATCCACGTGCACCGCTACCCGACGACCGACCCGGCTTACGAGGCCGAGATCCGGCAGCGGCTCGCGGCCGCGCTCATCGGCGACACGCTGCCGGACGAGCGGACCGCCGCGCTCGTCACGCTGCTGGTGGCGGCCCGGATGGAGCCGGCCTTGAAGCTGCCGCCCGAGGAGGCCGAGCGGGCTCACGAGCGGCTGGCGGAGATCGCCGGCAACGCCGGTTTCCTCGGCGACGTGAGCCTGGAGGACTCGATCGTGCGGCCCAGCGTCGCGCTGGTGGTCGCCACCCTCGGCAAGGCCATCACGGCCGCGCTGGGCGCGCCCAAGCCGATCTGAGCCGTCTGCACCGGGCGGAACCCGGGGGAGAGCAGTTGCCGCTGCTCTCCCCGGTCGTCAGACGCCCAGGACGGCCGCGATCTCGGCGCGCAGCGTGGTCAGGCCGGCCGCGGCGCGGCCGCGGGCCGCTTCCAGGTCGCCCTCGGCGACCGGTTCCACCACCTCGAGGTACGCCTTGAGCTTGGGTTCCGTGCCGGACGGCCGGATCACCACGCGAACCGTGGCGGTCCGGAAGGTGAGCACGTCGTTCTCCGGCAGCAGATCGATGACCTCGGTGACCGCCGCACCGAGCAGCGTCGACGGCGGGTTCTGCCGGGCCCGGCCCATCGCCCGGCCGATCTCCGCGAGGTCCTCGACCCGGACCGACAGCTGATCGGTGGCGTGCACCCCGAACTCGGCGGCCAGCTCGTCGAGACGGTCACCGAGGGTGCGGCCCGAGGCCTTCAGCTCGGCCGCCAGCTCGGCCACGGTCAGCGCCGCCGTGATGCCGTCCTTGTCGCGGACCATGGCCGGGGCGACGCAGTAACCGAGCGCCTCCTCGTAGCCGAACGCCAGCTCCTCGGCGGCCCGCACGATCCATTTGAAGCCGGTCAGGGTCTCCGCGTAGGGCACGCCACGGGCGGCGCAGAGGCGGCCCAGCAGCGAGGACGAGACGATGGTGGTCGCGTACGTCCCGGGGGTGCCGCGCCGGATCAGGTGGTCGGCCAGCAGCACACCGAGTTCGTCACCACGCAGCGGCCGCCACCGGCCGCCGGGGCCGGGGATCGCCACCGCGCACCGGTCGGCGTCCGGGTCGTTGGCGATCGCCAGGTCGGCGCCGGTCGTGTCGGCGAGCGCGAGCAGCCGGTCCATGGCCCCCGGCTCCTCCGGGTTGGGGAACGAGACCGTCGGGAATTCCGGGTCCGGCTGGGCCTGCTCACCGACGACCGCCGGGACGGCGAATCCGGCGGCGGCGAAGGCGGCGGCCACGGTGTCCCCACCCACCCCGTGCAACGGCGTGTAGGCGATGCTCAGGGCGCGGGAACCGCCCTCGGAGAGCACGGCGGCGGCGCTCCGGACGTACCCCTCGAAGATCGTCTCGTCGAGGAGCGTGCCGGAGTCGCCCAGCGGGACCTCGGCCAGGCTGCCGGTCGCGCGGATCGCGGCCTCGATGCCGGCGTCAGCCGGCGGGACGATCTGCGCGCCGTCACCGGCCGGACCGCCGAGCTGCCGGCCCAGGTAGACCTTGTAGCCGTTGTCCTGCGGCGGGTTGTGACTGGCGGTGACCATCACCCCGGCCACCGCGTCGAGGGCGCGCACCGCGTAGGCCAGCACCGGGGTCGGCAGGGTGCGCGGCATCAGCAGCGCGGGCCGCCCGGCGCCGGTGGCCACGCGCGCCGTCTGCTCGGCGAACTCACGAGAGCCGTGGCGGGCGTCGTACCCGATCACCAGGGGTCCCTCGCCGCCCTGGGCGGCGAGCCAGGTGACCAGGCCGGCCGCGGCCTGGGTGACCACCGCGAGGTTCATGCCGTTGGGGCCGGCGCGGAGCCGGCCGCGCAGGCCGGCGGTGCCGAAGGTGAGCGGGCCGGAGAACCGGTCGCGCAGCTCGGCCGCCGTGCCCGGCAGGCCGTCGATCAGCTCGCGCAGCTCGGCCCGGCTCGCCGGATCGGGATCGTCGGCGAGCCAGGCCTCAGCCCGGGCCGTCAGGTCAACATCAACTTCGGACGCCATCCAGGATTGATAGCACAGTGACGGTCACAGCTTCAGCTGGAAGCTCTCCGCCATGGCGTCGAAGTACTTGCGGCTGTCGGCGAAGTCACTGTCGGTGGTGGTGAGGTAGAACGAGTACATCTTGTTGTTGACCGTGGTCATCCGCCAGATGCCGTGCCGCTTGTTCTCCCCGCTGCCGCAGGTGTACTCCAGCTGGGCGCCCGGGTTGCCGGCCACCTCGACCTCCTCGGTGCCGACCGAGGTGAACGGCGAGGGGCAGTTCTTCGACTTCTTCAAGCCGGCCGGAGCGGTCTCGTTGACGAACTTGGTGGGGGCGATCGACCCCTTCTCCACCAGAACCCGCACCTTGCGCAGTTTGTTCTGCGGGTCGACGTAGTCGACGTAGACGCCACCGGCTGTCCGGGTCCAGCCGGCCGGCACCTTGACGCTGACCGCGGCGTTGCCCTTGTAGTCCTGCGTCTCGACGTCCGCGACCGGCGCGGCGCTGGCCGGCGGCTGGGCCACCGGCTCCGCCGCGGGCTCGTCGCCACCGCTGAGGGAGAAGACCAGCACCAGGATCAGAGCGACGGCGGCGGCCGCCCCGGCCGACGCCAGCTGCTTGTTGCGCGGCCACGACTTGAACGTGGTGATCGCCTTCTCGCTGGTCTCCCGGGCCACCCGGGTCACGTTCTCCACCGCCTTGCGGCGTTTCGCCGCGGGGCTGGCGACGACCGTGCCGGGCCGCGGGTTCTCCCACGGGTTCTGCGGCGGGATGACGCTGGTCGGGTCGGCGGAGGGGATCTGGTGTGCCGGCAGCGCGCCGGTCGGGTAGCCCGCGTCGGCCGGCTCCGGTGCCCGCCGGCGTCCGGCGCCCGGCGTGTTCTGCTGCTCCAGCTTGGCCAGGTGGTCGGTGAGCGACTCACCCGGCGCGAGCATGGCCCGTCCGCCGATCTGGCCACTGGGCTGCGGCGGGATCTGCTGCGTCTCGGCCGCCGGCGCCGGGCTGACCGGCCGCGGCCCGGAGACCACCGAGTACGGATCGGTCATCATGTGCGGCGGGTTCTTGCTGGCCAGCGGGCCGGCGAGCTGCTGGCGCAGCATGGTGCGGGCGGTCTGCACGTCCATCCGCTGCGCCGGGTTCTTCTCCAGCAGGCCCATCAGCACCGGGGTCAGCGAACCGGCCCGGACCGCCGCGGCCGGCGGGTCCTCGACGACGGCGTGCATCGTCTCGATCGGGTCGCCCTTGTCGAACGGCGGCCGGCCCTCGATCGCGGTGTAGAGCGTGACGCCGAGCGAGAACAGGTCGCTGGGCGGGCCGAAGTCGTGGCCCATGGCCCGCTCCGGCGAGATGAAGTGCGGCGAGCCCAGCACCATGCCGGGCGTGGTGAGCTGCACGTCGGTGGGCATCCGGGCGACGCCGAAGTCGGTGAGCACGCAGCGGCCGTCCTGGCAGATCAGCACGTTCGCCGGTTTCACGTCGCGGTGCAGCACACCGTGCGCGTGGGCCACCTCAAGGGCGCCGAGCAGGGCGATACCGATCTTGGCGACCACCCGGGAGGGGACCGGGCCGTCCTCGATCACCATGTCGGCGAGGCTGCGGGCGTCCAGCAGCTCCATCACGATCCATGGCCGGCCGTTCTCGTGCACCACGTCGTAGACCTGCACGACGGCCGGGTGCTGCAGTGCGGCGGCGGCGCGGGCCTCGCGCATCGTCCGCTCGTACATCGCGTCGCGATCACTGGGCGCCAGACCGGGCGGGAGGATGACCTCCTTGATCGCCACGTCCCGGCGCAGCAGCGTGTCCGCCGCGCGCCACACCGTTCCCATGCCGCCGTGACCCACCGCGGCGCGGAGCGTGTACCGCCCGCCGATGAGCGTGCCGGGGGCCGCACGTCCGCTGGGGGGAGCCGTGTTGCCGCCGCTCCACGTCGGAATCTGAGTCACTGAGGATGCCACCGAGGGGGTATAGGGGCTGTCGACCAACCCCGCTATCTTGCCCGCTGGTGGGCTCTCAACAAAAGTCGCGGCCGGAGTGTTAACCACACTTCCACCGTGGGTAGCCGGGGTGTGGCCGAGGGTGCGCCAAGGTGAACGCTGAGTGCAAAATCCCTCACTGTCGGCGGCCTGAACGAGCCTTAGGATCACTATGTGAATGCAGAGTCGGGGTTTCCCATCAAGCCGGTGTACGGCCCCAGCGATGTGCCCGCGGGCACCGGAGCCGACGAGCCCGGTCGATATCCGTACACCCGCGGGGTCTACCCGACGATGTACACGAAGCGGCCGTGGACCATGCGGCAGTACGCGGGTTTCGGCACCGCGGCCGAGTCCAACGCTCGTTACCACCAGCTGCTGGCAGCCGGCACGATGGGCCTGTCCGTCGCGTTCGACCTGCCCACCCAGATGGGCTACGACTCCGACGACCCGATCGCGCACGGTGAGGTCGGCAAGGTCGGCGTGGCGATCGACTCGATCGACGACATGCGCCGGCTCTTCGACGGCATCCCGCTGGACCAGGTCTCCACCTCGATGACGATCAACGCGCCGGGCTCGGTGCTGCTGCTGCTCTACCAGCTGGTCGCCGAGGAGCAGGGGGTGCCCGGCACGGCCCTGCAGGGCACGATCCAGAACGACATCCTGAAGGAGTACATCGCCCGCGGGACGTACATCTTCCCGCCGAAGCCGTCGCTGCGGCTGGTGGCGGACACGTTCGCCTACTGCCGCGCCGAGATCCCCAAGTGGAACACCATCTCGATCTCCGGCTACCACATGGCCGAGGCCGGCGCGACGCCCGCGCAGGAGATCGCGTTCACCCTGGCGAACGGCATCGAGTACGTGCGCGCCGCGATCGCCGCGGGCCTGGCGGTCGACGACTTCGCGCCCCGGCTGAGCTTCTTCTTCGTGGCCCGCACCACGCTGCTGGAGGAGATCGCGAAATTCCGCGCGGCCCGCCGCATGTGGGCCCGGATCATGCGCGACGACTTCGGCGCCAAGGACCCCAAGTCGATGATGCTGCGGTTCCACACCCAGACCGCGGGCGTGCAGCTCACCGCGCAACAACCCGAGGTCAACCTGATCCGGGTGGCGATCCAGGCCCTCGGCGCGGTCGCCGGCGGCACGCAGTCGCTGCACACCAACGCGTACGACGAGGCGATCGCGCTGCCCACCGAGAAGTCGGCCCGGCTGGCACTGCGCACCCAGCAGGTGCTGGCGTACGAGAGCGGCCTCACCGGCACCGTCGACCCGTTCGCCGGGTCCTACGCGGTGGAGGCCCTGACCGACGCCGTGGAGCGGGAGGCGACCGCGCTGATCGAGCGGGTCTTCGAGTTCGGCTCGGCGGTCGACGCGATCGAGCAGGGCTTCCAGAAGGGTGAGATCGAGACCTCGGCGTACCGGATCGCCAACGAGATCGACAGCGGTGAACGGGTGGTGGTCGGGGTCAACCGGTTCGCCGCCGACGCCGAGGAGAAGTACGAGCCGCTGCGGGTCGATCCGGCCATCGAGGCGGCTCAGGTGGCGCGGCTGGCTCAGCTGCGGGCCGACCGGGACGAGCCGGCGGTGCAGGCCGCCCTGGCAGATCTGGCGAAGGCCGCCGCCGGAAGTGTGAACGTCCTACCGTTGATGAAGGAAGCGTTGCGCCTACGTGCCACCGTGGGAGAGGTCTGTCACACGCTGCGCGGTGTCTGGGGCGTCTACCGGCCGGTCGAACGCTTCTGAACCACGAAACGTACTCGTAGTGCGTCGCGTCACCTGCGCGATCCACTACCCGTTTAGGGAAGTGTGGGCCGGGACGATCTCCCGCGCCCTTTTACCCGACCGTTACACACGGTGACCGAAATGGGATTATGCTGTCGCGCGTTGCGAAAGTGCGACAAACACCGAGACTGAATACGGAAACCGACGTGACTGCTGCTCTGACGGCGCCCGAGGGCGCCGAGAAGGCGTGGCCCGGGACGCCGCCCGGTGCCGATCCGCTCCCCGGCCAGCTGGACCGCTGGCTCGCCGCGCGGGGTGCCGAGCTGGTAGCCATTCGTCGGCACATTCACGCTCACCCCGAACCGTCACACTCCGAGTTCGAGACGGCCGCGCTGATCGCCCGCGAGCTGGCCGTCGCCGGTCTCTCGCCGCGGCTGCTGCCGCGCGGCAACGGCGTCATCTGCGACATCGGCGAGGGTGACCGGGTCATCGCGTTCCGGGCCGACATCGACGCGCTGCCGCTGCAGGACCTCAAGGACGTGCCGTACCGCAGCACCGTCGACCGGATGGCCCACGCCTGCGGCCACGACGTGCACACCACCGTGATGCTCGGCCTCGGCCTGGCCCTGGCCCAGCTGGACGAGCAGGGCGAGCTGCCCGGGCGGGTGCGGCTGATCTTCCAGCCGGCGGAGGAGGCGATCCCGTCCGGCGCGCCCGAGGTGATCACCGCGGGCGCCCTCAAGGACGTCGCCGCCATCTACGCGCTGCACTGCTACCCGCAGCTGCCGGCCGGGCTGGTCGGGGTCCGCTCCGGCCCGTTCACCGCGGCCGCCGACACCGTCAAGGTCGAGCTCTCCGGGCCGGGCGGGCACACCGCGCGCCCGCACCTGACCGCCGACCTGGTGCACGCGCTGGGCCGGGTCATCATCGACGTGCCGGCCCTGCTGGACCGCCGGATCGACCCGCGCGCCGGGGTTTCGCTGGTCTGGGGCGCCGTGCACGCCGGGCAGGCGTTCAACGCCATCCCGGGCACCGGCGAGGTGCTCGGCACCGTCCGGATCCTGAACCGCGACGCCTGGCGGCAGGCGCCCGAGATGATCACCAAGCTGATCCACGACGTGGTCGCGGCGACCGGCGCGGAGGTCAAGGTCACCTACACCCGCGGTGTGCCGCCGGTGATCAACGACCGGATGGCCTCGGCGGTCATCGCGGGCGCGGCCGGCGCCGCGCTCGGCGCCGACCGGGTGGTGGAGGCCGAGCTCAGCATGGGCGGCGAGGACTTCTCGTTCTACCTGGAGCACGTGCCCGGCGCGATGATCCGGCTCGGCACCGGCGTCCCCGGCTCCGACGAGCACCACGACCTGCACCAGGGCGACTTCGACGTGGACGAGCGCTGCATCGGTTACGGCGTGCGCGTCATGGCGCACACCGCGCTGGCCGCGCTCTCCACGGGCGCTTTTTAAACCCCTTTTCGGTACGGACGACGAAAGCGCCCGTGGCTACGCGCGACCGGGGCACGACCCTGAGCCCCAGCGCACCGCCGGGCTGATGCGGTGGTTGTTCGGGCGCTGACCGCGCCCGAACGTCACCCCGGTGTCAGCTCGTGGCGTCCGGCGTGGCCGGCGCCGGCTGGGCCGGCGGCTGGCGGCGGCGCAGCCGGCGGATCGTGTAGAAGATCGCCCACGCCGGCACACCGATCGCCAGGATCCACGGCAGCACCGCGCCGAGCACGGTCAGCAGCACGGCCATCGAGGCCTTCAGCGCGTCCCAGCCGCCGGAGAGGCCGGCCAGGAAGCCCGGCGGCTCGTCGTCCGGGTCGGTGGCCTGGGTGGCGTCCGGGTCGAGCAGCACCACGGTGATCGTGGAGAGCGCGGTCAGGTCGGCCAGCCGGCGCTTCTTCGCCTCCAGTGAGGCAAGATCGGACTCGCGGGTCGCCACCTCGCGCTCCAGCATCACCAGGTCGTCCAGCGACTTGGCCTGGCTGAGCAGCTTCTTGGCGCTGTCCACCCGGGCCTTCTGCACCGAGATGCGGGCGTCCAGGTCGACGACCTCCTCGGTGACGTCCTGGGTGTTGATCCCGCGGACCTCCTCGGTGCCGAGCTTGGCGAGCTGGTCGACCACCGAGCTGAACTTGGCGGCCGGCACCCGCAGGGTCAGGTTGGCGGTGTCCGAGCCGGTGCCGCTGTGCCGCTCGTCGCCGCCGACGAAGCCGCCGGCCGCCGACGCGATCCCGGTGGCCTGCGCGGCCGCGGCGGTGACGTCCTTCACCCGCACGGTGATGGAGCCGGTGTAGATGATCGAGCGCTGGTCGACGCGCAGGTCCGGAGCCTGTGCCGGGGTGTTCTTGCCCTCGCTCGTGTTGCCTTCCGCCGCCTGGTCCCGGGCGCCCTCGCCGACGGCGGGTTCCGCGGCCGGCGCACCCGCCTGCGTAGAGCCGCCGCCGCTGTCCTCCGATCCGCTGCCGCAACCGGCCAGCAGGACGCCGGTCAGCAACACGGCAGCGATCACCTTGGTGGTTCCCCGTACATGCATCGTTGCTCCGATCTCGTCGTCTGACCGGTGGGACGTGCGGCACACCTTCCCCGGTTCCGGCAGACTGCGAGGTGACCGGTCACGATTCAGCAGCGGAGGGGTCCCGTGCACGTCACGAAGTTCACGCATTCCTGCCTACGGGTCGAGGGTGCGGGGGTTCTCGTCGTAGATCCCGGTGAATTCTCCGAGTCGTCCGCATTGGACGGAGCGGATGCCGTGCTCATCACGCACGAGCACTTCGACCACCTCGACGTGAAGGCGGTCGTCTCGGCGGTGTCCCGCCGGCCGGAGTTGCGGATCTTCGCCCACGAGGCGGTGCTGCCGCTGCTCGCCGAGGTCGCCGGGGCCACCACCGCGGTCAAAGCCGGTCAGGAGTTCGAGGCGGCCGGTTACCGGGTCCGGGCCTACGGCGGGCAGCACGCGATCATTCACCCGTACGTGCCGGCCTTCGCGAACCTGGGTTTCCTGATCGCCGACGGGATCACCAACCTCTACCACCCGGGTGACTCCTTCGCCCTGCCGGACCAGAGCGTGGAGACCCTTTTCGTGCCGCTGAACGCGCCGTGGGCGACGATCGCCGAGTCGCTCGAGTTCGTCCGCACGGTCCGGCCCGGGCGCGCCTACGCGCTGCACGACGGGTTGCTCAACGACCGTGGCGCGAGCGTCTACGACAAGCATCTGGAGAGCTTCTCCGAGACGCGGTACCAGCACGTCGCTCCCGGCACCGTTCTCGACTGACGTGCACAGCGCCACCGACTCCGTCATCCGCCGGCTCTACGAGGAGCCGCCGGAGAGTTTCGTCGCCACCCGGGCCGCCGCCGTCGACGAGGCCCGGCGCGAGGGCGACCGGGACGCGGCCAAGCGCCTGGCCGCGCTGAAGAAGCCGACCGTGGCCGCCTGGGTGGTCAACCTGCTCGCGCTCAAACGCCCCGATCTGATCGGCGAGCTGGTCGAGCTCTCCACCGCGCTGCGGGCCGCCCAGCGCGACCTGCAGGGCGAGCAGCTGCGGGAGCTGTCCCAGCAGCGCCGGCAGTTCGTCTCGGCGCTGGTCGCGGCCGCCCGCAAGCTCGCCGTCGCGGCCGGCGCCCCGGCCGCGCGGCTGCCGCTCGCCGACGTGGAGGCGACCCTGACGGCGGCGCTCGCCGAGCCGGAGATCGCCGCGCAGGTGCGGACCGGCCGGCTGATCCGGCCGGCGAACTACGCCGGGTTCGGCGAGGTGCCCCGGCCGCGGTTGCGGCTGGTCACCGGGGAGGCCGAGGACGACCTGGCGGAGGAGCCGGAGGCCGAGCCGGAGATCCCGTCGATCACGCCGCGCGAACGGGCCGCCGCCGACCAGCGCCGCCGGGAACGCGAACGCAAGCGCCGCGAGCTGGACCGGGAGCTGTCGGTCGCGCTGGCGGCCGAGCGGCGTGCCGACGAGCAGCTGGTGCGGGCCGAGAGCGCGGAACGCGACGCCGGCCACCTGGTCGAGGACCTGGACGCCGAACTGGCCGAGCTGGAACGCCGGCGTACCGAGGCGGTGGCCGACGTGGCACGGCGCAAACTGGCCCGGCGTACCGCCGAACGGGAGTCGGCCGCCGCCCGCCGCCGGGTCGGTGACGTGCAGGCCGCTCTCGACGACCTGACCGCCGAGGCAGCCGACTGACCACTTCGGACGGTCACGAACGGCGGGAGCGTTTTCTTTCGGCGCTCGAGGGGAGCAGAATCGGGCAGGTGACCCCGGAACAGGCAGCGGCCAACGCCAAAGCGGGACTCGCCACGATCGTCGGCGCCTTCGCGGAATCGCCCCAGACGTTGCGCCGGGCCCGGCTGCTGGGCCTCTCCGGCTGGGCCTACCACGTCTCGGCCCGGGCCGGCGCGCTCGGCGACGTCCGCCCGGAGACGGTGGCCGCCGCGCTCGCCTTCATCGCGCCGGAGGCGGTCACCGACGGCTGGGAGGCGACCGTGAAGACGTCCGCCCCGGTCGAGGTCGCCAAATGGCACCTGCACGAGCTCTGCACCTGGGGCACCGAGCAGCTCGGCGGCTTCCCCCGGCTGCCCCGGCTGCTCGACCTGGCCGGCCGGCTGGTCGACGCGGTGGACCCGGCCGGGCTGCCGCTCTTCGCGGCCTGGCGGGCCATGCCGGTGCCGGACACCGAGCCCGGCGCCCGGGCCGCCGTGCTGCTGCACCTGCTGCACGAGCACCGGCAGGGCGTGCACGTGATCGCGGTCCGGGCCGGTGGTCTCACCCCGATCGAGGCGATCATCGCCGGGCCGGACGGCGAGACCGGCGCCGTGGCGTTCGGCTGGCAGCCGCCCTATCCGCCGGCGGGGCCGCTGGTCCGCCGCCTGATGTGGGCCGAGGCGGTGGCGAACTCGCTGGCCGGCCAGGCGTACGCGGCGCTCGACCGCTCCGAGCGGGTGGAGTTCGCCGGCCTGCTGGAGTCGCTGAGTCACCGCCTGACCCGCTGAAATTCGGTTGGCAGCGCGGCCGCGGGGATGGTCGGATGCCGGCATGAGTGAGCTGCCCACCGGCTGGACGATCCGCCGGCCCACCCTCGACGACGTGCCGGCGATCCTCGAGATGGTGCACGCCAGTGACATCGCGGCGGTGGGGGAGCCCGACTTCACCAGCGACGAGGTGCGCGAGGAGCTCACCGGCCCGAACACCGACATGGCCCGCGACAGCTGGCTCGCGCTGGACGCGGAGGGCACGGTCGTCGGCTGGGCCTACCCGCGCAACACCACCGGCCAGGCCCGTGACTTCGCCGAGGTCTACGTGTGGCCCGAGCGCGGTGAGCCGGCCCAGCGGCCGCTGCTCGCCCTGCTGATGGGCCGGATGCGCGAGCGCGCCGCCGAGCTGGGCCACGAGGTCTACGAGGTCCGGGGCGCGGCGATCCCCACCGAGAAGGTGTATATCGAGGTGCTGGCCGAGGCCGGGTTCACCTTCCTCAAGCAGCACGCCCGGATGCAGATGCCGCTGGCCGGTGTGTCGCCGGAGGTCCCGGCGCCACCGGCGGGCGTGGTCGTCCGGCCGGTGCGGGCCGGCGACGAGAGCGAGATGCGCCGGTTCCACGCCGTCATCGAGGAGGCGTTCCAGGACTCCGACCATCCCGCCATGGCGTTCGCCGACTGGCGTGAGCAGTTCGAGTCCGAGACCGGGGTCGACTTCGCCGAGTGGTTCGTCGCCGAGGTCGACGGGGTGCTCGCCGGGGTGCTCCAGTCCGGCGGGACCGGCGGTGGCGACGACAGCGACGAGGGCTGGGTCAAGTTCCTGGCGGTGCTCCGGCCGTACCGTAAGCGCGGTGTGGGTGAGGCGCTGCTGCGCCGCGCCTTCGCGGCCTATGCGGCCAAGGGCCGCGCCAAGGCCGGCCTCGGCGTCGATCTGGCGAACCCGACCGACGCCGCCAGCCTCTACCGCAAGGTCGGCATGACCCCGCTCTACCAGGCGAACGTTTACCGCACCACGGTGACCGCGGCCGCCGCCTGAGTCACACCTCGGGCGAGGCGGTCCCGGTCGGGCGCCGGCGCAGCTCCTCGACGTAATCGTCGGGCGCGCCGGCCTTCTCGGCCGCGTTGGCGATCTCGGAGAGGTACCACGCGGTCGGCAGGCCGCCCTCGTAGCCGACGAAGACGTAGACCCAGGCGGGCACGTCACCGTCGAGCGTCGATACACGCACGGTGAGCTTTTCGTACGTGCCGGCGGTCACCCCCTCGACCTCGTCGAGCTGCGCCGCGTCCCAGGGGTGCACGTCGTAGAGCGAGACGAACACCCGGTCCCCGGGCGACTCGACAATCGTGGTCACGGCTCCTTCCCAGCCGATTTCTGCCTCACCGGCGAAGGTGAGGCGCCAGCCTTCGATCCACCCCACGCCGACCATGGGCGAGTGCGGACAGTAGGCCCGCATGCGAGCGGGATCCAGATTCGAGCCATACGCGGCGTAGTGACGCACGGCGACGACGATAGTCGTAGCAGCGGGTGGTGAGAATATGGAAGGTGCGTGTCGGCACATCTCAACCGGTTTGGCATGGGTTTTCCGTCGCGGAAAAGCTCAGCCGCTTCTTTGGAGGTCTTCAGTCGTGAGTCGGATCGTGATCATCGGTGGGGGGCCGGGCGGCTACGAAGCGGCCCTGGTGGCCGCGCAGCTCGGCGCGGACGTCACCCTGGTCGAGGCGGACGGTCCGGGTGGCGCCTGCGTCCTGACCGACTGTGTGCCGTCCAAGACGTTCATCGCCAGCTCCGAGGTGATGACCGGTTACCGGCACAACGAGCGCTTCGGCATCCGCTCGTCCGGGCTGGACGGGGTCAGTGTCGACGCGGTGGCGGTGAACGAGCGGGTCAAGAAGCTCGCCCTGGCCCAGTCCGCCGACATCCAGACCAAGCTGGTCAAGGCCGGGGTGGACGTGGTCCGAGGCCGGGCCCGGCTCGGCGAGGACCGGCTCGGCCACACCCACCAGGTGCTGATCACCCCGGAGGGCGGGGAGACGTACGCGGTGGAGGCCACCACCGTGCTGCTCGCGACCGGCGCCACCCCGCGGGTGCTGCCGACCGCCCGCCCGGACGGTGAGCGGATCCTCGACTGGCGTCAGGTGTACGACCTGACCGAGCTCCCCAGCCACCTCGTGGTGATCGGTTCCGGTGTGACCGGCGCCGAGTTCGCCAGCGCCTACCTGGCGATGGGCGTCCAGGTCACGCTGGTCTCCAGCCGTGAGCGGGTGATGCCGCACGAGGACGCGGACGCCGCGATGGCGATCGAGCGGGTCTTCCGGGACCGCGGCATGACCATTCTCAGCCAGGCCCGCGGCAAGTCCGTGGTGAACACCGGCGACGGCGTGCAGGTGACCCTCGCCGACGGCCGGGTGATCGACGCCTCACACGCGCTGATCGCGGTCGGCGCCGTCCCGAACACCGCCGACCTCGGCCTCGCCGAGTACGGCGTGGCGGTCGGCGACGGCGGTTACGTCACCGTGGACCGGGTGTCGCGGACCAACGTGCCCGGCATCTACGCCGCCGGCGACTGCACCGGGGTGCTCCCGCTGGCCAGTGTCGCCGCCATGCAGGGCCGGATCGCGATCTGGCACGCCATGGGCGAGGCGGTGGCGCCGCTGCGGCTGCGGACCGTCTCGGCGAACGTCTTCACCGACCCGGAACTCGCCACGGTCGGGGTGTCGCAGAACGAGGTGGACTCCGGGCGCACCCCGGCGCGCCAGGTGATGCTGCCGCTGACCGGCAACGCCCGGGCCAAGATGGCCGGCCTGCAGGACGGTTTCGTCAAGCTCTTCTGCCGCCCGGCGACCGGCCAGGTCATCGGCGGCGTGGTGGTGGCGCCGAAGGCCAGCGAGCTGATCCTGCCGATCACCATGGCGATCGAGAACAACCTGACCGTGGACCAGCTGGCCCACACCATCACGATCTACCCCTCGCTGTCCGGCTCGATCGCCGAGGCGGGCCGTCAGCTCATGCTGCACGAGATTCAGTAGCGGACTCGCTCTTGTCGCCCTCTTCGGCACCCTTGCCGAAGAGGGCCAGGATCCAGCCGGCCGTGCCGAAGATCACTGCGGCGGTGGCCGCGATGGCGAACAGCCGCCACGCCGACTGGGTGATCGCGGTGCCGCCCAGGTGCCCGACCAGCCCGCCGTAACAGGCCCAGCTCAGCGCGGCGGCCCCGTCGTAGCCGAGGAAGAACTTGGCCGGATAGCCGGTGCGCCCGGCGTGGTAGCCGGACGCCATGCGCCCGCCGGGCACGAACCGGCAGAGCAGCACCACCAGCGGACCGGGCCGGCGTAAACCGCGGGTGAAGCGCTCGGCTGCCCGCCGGGTCTTGGACGGGTCGGCGCCGTCCTCGCTCTTCGGCGCGAACCGGGCCCGTAAGGCGCTCAGCCGGGCGCCGGTGGAGCGGCCGAGCACGAAAGCGATGAGATCGCCGGTGAACATGCCGAAAGCCCCCACGGCGATGACCACGGCCAGGTCAAGATTGCCGTAGACAGTGAGCGCCCCAGAGGTGATCATGATGGCCTGAATGGGTACCACCGGCACCAGCGCGTCCACCGCGAGAAAACCGAACAGAGCAAGGTACGCCCAGGCCGGCGTTGCCAACACGGTCAACAGTTCGGTCATCGGCGGGTCACCTCGCGGCTTCGGGACTCACGGCATTGTGCGTGGGCGTAGCTGAGAGTGCGCTGTGCTCAGCATCCTCTGCGACCGCACCCACGCGCGGTGATGCCCGACACGCTACGTGCCGGGGTCACACCTGCGCGCCTCCTTTTCGATGAGATAGGGGTGGCAGGCGTACCGTGGGACTGCCCGCGTCACCGGGTCCCTCAACGCCCGGTGCCGCGGCCGCGGGCCGCCGGTAGGTCCCGTATCGGCGGCCCGCCCCTGATCAGTCGATGGCGCAGAGCACCGTGCCGGCGGTGACAGTGGCGCCGACCTCCACTGTGAGACCGGACACAGTTCCCGACTTGTGGGCCTGCAGCGGCTGCTCCATCTTCATCGCCTCGATCACCACGATGGTGTCGCCCTCGCTGACCTCGTCACCGTTCTGCACGGCGACCTTCACGATCGTGCCCTGCATCGGGGCGGTCAGCCCGCCACCGGCCGCCGCGGCGGTGGCGCCCGAGGCAGCACGGGTACGGCCGGAACCGCGTTTCGGGGCGCTTCCCGGCGTACCGGAAAGAAGTGTCCTGGGGAGGCGCACCTCGATGCGCCGCCCGGCGACCTCGACCACGACGGTCTCGCGTTCCGTGGCCTCGGCAGAGGCCGCGGCGGGTGCGGCGAAGGCCGGCACCTCGTTGACCCACTCGGTCTCGATCCAGCGGGTGTGGACGGTGAACGGCTCGCCGGTGAACGCCTCGTCGCGGACCACGGCGCGGTGGAACGGCAGAACCGTGGCGATGCCCTCGATCACCGTCTCGTCCAGGACCCGGCGGGACCGCTCCAGGGCTTCGGCCCGGGTCGCGCCGGTCACGATGATCTTCGCCAGCATCGAGTCGAAGTTGCCGCCGATCACGCTGCCGTTCTCCACACCGGAGTCGACCCGCACGCCCGGACCGGACGGCCAGGTGAGCTCGGTGACCTGACCCGGTGCCGGCAGGAAGTTGCGGCCCGCGTCCTCGCCGTTGATCCGGAACTCGATGGCGTGCCCGCGCGGCACCGGGTCCTCGGCGATCGCCAGCGGCTCGCCGGCCGCGATCCGGAACTGCTCGCGCACCAGGTCGATGCCGGTGGTCTCCTCGCTGACCGGGTGCTCCACCTGCAGCCGCGTGTTGACCTCGAGGAACGAGATCGTCCCGTCCTGGCCGACCAGGTACTCCACCGTGCCGGCGCCGTGATAGCCGGCCTCGCGGCAGATCGCCTTGGCACTGCTGTGGATCTTCGCGCGCTGCTCGTCGCTGAGGAACGGGGCGGGCGCCTCCTCCACCAGCTTCTGGTGCCGGCGCTGCAGCGAGCAGTCCCGCGTGCCGACCACCACCACATTGCCGTGCGTGTCGGCCAGGACCTGCGCCTCCACGTGCCGTGGCCGGTCCAGGTAACGCTCGACGAAGCACTCGCCGCGCCCGAACGCGGCCACCGCCTCCCGGGTCGCGCTCTCGAACAGCGACGGGATCTCCTCAACCGTGCGGGCCACCTTGAGCCCCCGGCCGCCACCGCCGAACGCGGCCTTGATCGCCACCGGCAGGCCGTGCTGCTCGGCGAACGCGACGATCTCGGCCGCGTCCGCGACCGGGTCCGGCGTGCCGGGCACCAGCGGGGCGCCCGCGCGCTGCGCGATGTGCCGCGCGGTGACCTTGTCACCCAGGTCGCGGATCGCCTGCGGGCTCGGCCCGATCCAGGTCAGGCCGGCCTGCAGGACGGCCTCGGCGAACTCGGCGTTCTCGGAGAGGAAGCCGTACCCCGGGTGCACCGCGTCGGCACCGCTGCGCGCCGCCACATCGAGCAGCTTGTCGATGCGCAGATAGGTGTCGGCGGCGGTCTCACCGTCCAGCGCGTAGGCCTCGTCGGCCTGGCGCGCGTGCAGCGCGTCCCGGTCGCTGTCGGCGTAGACGGCGACGCTCGTGAGGCCGGCGTCTTTGCAGGCCCGGATCACCCGGAGGGCGATCTCGCCACGGTTGGCGATCAATATCTTCCGCACGGCTATGAGCCTAACGGTCGTTTTACTCTTGGGTAGTGTCCGCGACTCGCATGATGATCCTCGGCCTGGTCCAGTCGATGCAGCCGGTGCACGGCTACGACGTCCGGCGCGAGTTGCTGAGCTGGAACGCCGACAAATGGGCCAACGTCCAGCCCGGCTCGGTCTACCATGCGCTGCGCAAACTCGCCGAGGAGGAGCTGCTCCGCGAGGTGGCGACCGAGCAGGTGGGGGCGCGGCCGGCCCGCACCACGTACGAGATCACCGAGAAGGGCTCGGCGGAGTTCCAGTCGCTGCTGCGGACGTACTGGTGGAACCTGACCGCCACGCCCGACCCGTTCCTGGCCGCGTTCTCCTTCCTGCCGGAGCTGCCCCGCGAGGAGTCCTCGGCCGCCCTGCACAACCGTGCCACCCAGCTGCGGGCCTCGGTCGAGCAGCTCCAGGGCGCCCTGGCCGCCGACTGGGCACGGAAGAAGCCGGCCTTCGTGGCGTGGATGTGGGAGCTCGCCATCGTCCGGGCCGAGGCGGAGATCGCCTGGTGCTCCCGCGTCGCCGGCCTGATCGAATCGGGTGCGAGTTTTAATAATCAAGTTTGACTAAGTGGATCGACGGACGTAGCTTGAGGCTCATGATTGAGACTCGCGGGCTACGCAAGTCCTTCACCACCCGCCGCGGCCCCGCGGTGGAGGCCGTCCGGGGCATCGACCTCGACGTCGCCGAAGGCGAGATCTTCGGCTTCCTCGGCCCCAACGGGGCCGGCAAGACCACCACGCTGCGCATGCTGGCCACCCTCATCGCGCCCGACGGCGGCGAGGCCACCATCGCCGGCGCCGACCTGCGGCGCCAGCCGGGCGAGGTCAGACGCCGGATCGGGTACGTGGCACAGGGCGGCGCCACCTGGGACGACTCGACCGCCGTGGAAGAGCTGGTGCTCCAGGCGCGGCTCTACGGGGTCTCCCGTTCGGACGCCCGGGCCCGTGCCCGGCGGGTGCTGGAGGCGTTCCAGCTGGCGGAGTACGCGGACCGCAAATGCCGCACCTACTCGGGTGGGCAGCGGCGCCGCGTCGACATCGCGCTCGGCATCATCCACGAACCGCGGCTGCTGTTCCTCGACGAGCCGACCACCGGGCTCGACCCGCAGAGCCGGGCACACATGTGGGACGAGATCCGGCGCCTGCGCGACGAGGGCATGACGGTCTTCATCACGACGCACTACCTGGACGAGGCGGACGCGCTCTGCGACCGGATCTCCATCATGGATCACGGCGAGATCGTCGCCTCCGGGACGCCGGCGTCGCTGAAACGCACCATCGCCGGGGAAGTGGTGACGGTGGGGCTGCCGGCCTCCGCTGTGCCGGTGGCCGCGCAGGTGCTGAGCTCGTGGAAGGTCGACCAGCTGGAGGGTGGGCTGCGGCTCCACGTCGACGACGGCGCGGCCGCCATCCCCGACATCCTGCGTGCGCTGGACGCGGCCTCGGTGCCGCTGGCCGGGATCGAGCTGCACCGGCCCAGCCTGGACGACGTGTTCCTGACCAAGACCGGCCGATCGCTGCGGGAGAGTGGATCGTGAAACTCCTACGTGACACCTGGCTGATCTTCGAGAACCAGATGCGGTTGCTGCTGCGCAACCCGGTCTGGGTCCTGGTGGGCGTGTTCCAGCCGGTGATGTACCTGCTGCTGTTCGCCCCGCTGCTGCGGCCCGCCCTTCAGGTGCGCACCGACGCCGAGGCGTACGAGATATTCGTGCCCGGCATGCTCGTCATGCTGGCGATCTTCGGCGGGTTGTTCCAAGGGTTCGGGCTCATCGCCGAACTGCGCGCCGGGGTGATCGAGCGCTCCCGGGTGACGCCGGTCAGCCGGCTGGCGCTGCTGCTCGGGCGGACCCTTCGCGACGTGGTCTCACTGGTCACGCAGGCAGTGATCATCACGCTGCTGGCCATTCTGTTCGACCTGCGGGTGTTCCTGGGGAACCTGCTGCTGGCCTATCTGATGCTGGCGCTGATCGCGTTGATGACCTCGGCGATCAGTTACGGGGTGGCGTTGCGGGTGCGCAGCGAGGATGCCCTGGCGCCGTTGATGAACACGGTGGCGCAGCCGGTGTTGCTGCTCTCCGGGATCCTGCTGCCGTTGACGTACGCGCCGGGGTGGCTGCAGAGCGTCGCCGACTGGAACCCGTTCTCCTGGGCGGTCGATGGGACGCGCGCGCTGTTCCGCGGAGACCTGGGAGCGCCGGAGGTGTGGCAGGGCCTGGCAATCACCGCGGTGCTCGCTGCGGCGGCGGTGGGGTGGGCGGCGCGGGAGTTCGCGCGCAGCGTCCGCTGAGCCCCGATTCAGCGGCGCCACAGGGAGGTGATGGGGACACCCATGTCGGCGAGGAGCTTGCGCAGCAACGGCAGGGACAGGCCGATCACGTTGCCCGGGTCGCCCTCGATCCGGTCCACGAAGGCGCCGCCCCGCCCGTCCAGCGTGAACGCCCCAGCCACCTGCAAGGGCTCGCCAGAAGCGACATAAGCCTCGATCTCCGCGTCGCTGACGTCCGCGAAATGCACCGTGGTGGTCCCGACAGCCTCCGCCTGCAGGCCGCTGACCAGCCCCGTCAGGTGATGCCCGGTGTGCAGCACCCCCGACTTGCCGCGCATCGCCGTCCAGCGCTTGACGGCTTCCTCGGCGTTGGCGGGCTTCCCGAACACCTCACCCTCGAACGCCAGCACCGAATCGCAGCCGAGCACCAGCGCCCCCGGATCGGCCGGCAGTTGGGCGGCCACCGTCCGCGCCTTCATCCGCGCCAGGGCGAGGCTCATCGTGTACGCGTCGTCGGCGTCCACCACACTCTCGTCGACCCCGCTGACGATGACCTCGGCGTCGATCCCGGCCCCGGTGAGCAGCGCCCGCCGGGCAGGGCTGGCCGAGGCGAGGATCAGGCGGTACACGATGTCGGTCTGCACGAGAAAGGAGACTACAAGCCTCAAGCAGGCAAAAGTGCGCGCAAGCGCCGTGTTTCAGCCGGACAACCACACAAATCGCGCGCAGGGCTGCGCTGGTTCCTGGGCGTCTATGCACTCCCTGGAGTGCTCAGAGCCCGTGATCAGCCGGTCGCGGCTCGTCATTGGGGCTGCCGTCGTCTCTGCGAGACGAGAAGCGCGACGATTGTGCCGGTCACGATGATTGCCGCACCCCCGCCAATGACCGCCGGCCAGACGGCACCGGAGGATTCCGGCTCAGGCCGAGCCCCAGCCGTCCCTCCCGCCGACGCCGAGGCCGTCGCAGATCCCGGCGCCCCGGTCCCCGGGCCGGCGCTCGATCCGAGGGGCGGCACGTCAGCAGTCAACGCCTTGACCACGTTCAGCACCCCAAACCCACACTCCTCATCCCTCCCCGGCGGCCCGATATCCGTAGCGGTGGAGGTAAGCCGATGAATGACCTCCGGTGCCGTCAGCTCAGGAAACTCAGACCGCACCAGAGCGGCCGCTCCCGAAACAATCGCCGTCGCCGCCGAAGTCCCACTTACTATGCGGTAGCCATTATTTAGTGCCGTGGTGACGATATTGGAACCTGGTGCGCAAATCTCCACCTTAGGTCCTGTGGTCGAGAAGCTTGCGTGTTCGCCGGATCTGTTTATGGCACCTACTGCTAGCACGCCAGGAATTGCCGCGGGGTAGCCGAATAGGATGCTGCTAGTGTTGTTTCCGGCCGCAGCGACAAGAACTGAGTCAGCCCGATTTGCGGCATGAACTGCATCGTCTAGTATTTTTGATCGTGCCGTTACTGCGGAAACATTGATTACACGAGCGCCATTTTCAGCTGCCCATTTAATCCCGGTGGCCAAGTCGGGACCTCCGTCCTCGGCGCTAGAAGTTCTAACCGGAAGTATTTTTGCCGCAGGGGCTATCCCTAATACGCCATCGTCCCCAGCGTGTCCATGGCTGTGTCCAGCGATTATCCCCGCCATGTGTGTCCCATGGCCGGACGCGTCTGTTCGGCCGGTGCCGTCGCCGCCGGGCACCGTGTCCGTTCCCTGAGCCAGATTGTCTTTCAGGTCGAGGTGAGGCGATACGCCGCTATCCGGAAGTCCGACAGTCACTCCGGCGCCGCTAGTAATGTGATGCGCTTGGGGCAGATCAAGGTACGCGAGATGCCACTGCGATTCCTGAACTGCGTCCGAATGGGCAGACATCCCTGAGAGTTGTGAGTAAATGATGAGGGCGGCCCCGAGGGAGGAGGCTGATCTCCGCAGGTTCACTTTTTGGGGAGCCCGATTGCGGGGCCGGGGTCGAAATCCTCAGGAGGATCCGGTCGGAGCACCGGGGGAATCCCTTGATTTGTTTTCCAAGGATTGTCCGGATCCTTTCGGCGAGACTGAATACCTCGGATCTGCCCGCTTCCCAAGGGTCGGTTATTGGGAGCAGTTCCTTGGCCAATTAGGCCGCCAACAGGATTAACTCTTTGAGTACTGACGCGTCCCGGACCTGGCTGTCCTGCGCCGGAACTGGGAAGGCCGCCAATAATACCGCCGTGCGGGGTTGTTCGGCTAAATGGTCCACTTGTTGATGGCGGGTTGACGGGCCCGATTTTTCCTGACTGCCTGCTGCCTATCGGTTCGGACGGCCGCGTTGGTGTTGGCATCACGCCGAGGTGAGGTGTTGTGGCTACAGGGCTCTTAGGCGGTGTTGGCGAATCGAAGTCAGGCTGGACTGCTTTTGGCGTGGTCTGCGATTCCCCGAGAACAGGTCCTGGGGCTTGAGGGCTAGGCCGAGGGCTTTGCCCGCCATCACCGGAAGGCATCTCGCGGGGGTCCAGCATCGGAGGCCGTGGGGGCACTGGGCGACTTCGCAGTTCTTCGTGGTTGGTCAGCCTCGTGCTGGTCAGAGCGTTATCGCGTCGACGCGTGAGGGTGGGCGTAGCAGAAGGCAATGGCAGGCCGATCCCTTCGAGCGGGAAAGGTTCGCCTCCAGGCTCGACTGCACGCGGGCTCTTATAGAGCTTCGGCTCGATGATTGAGATCTGGGCCAGGGCCAGCTCGGAGCTGAGCGACGACATAACCCGCCTGGCCTCGTCTTCTAGCTGGGACTGGCGGTTGGGGGCCACCGGGGACTGGGGCGGCACGCCTTTCGCCTTGCCGCCGACCAGGTGGTAGGCCTTCATCTCCTCCTGATGTTCCGCGAGCATCACCTCGTTGGCCGCATGCTCGCGCTGCAAGGTCTCCATCGTCTTGCGGGCGGAATCCAGCGCGCCGGCGGCGCCGGCCAGCGCGCGATGGTTCTCCACCGCGGCGTCATATGTCTCCCGGAGGCTGGCTATCAAGGCGTCCAGCCGCTGCATGTAGGCCTGCGCCGCCGCGCTGCGCTCCGGCGGCCAGGCGGCGGCGAGGCTTTCGCGGTAACGCTCGACGCCGGCGATGTGCTGCAGGACCAACTCGTACGACCGTTTCCAGGCGCCGACCAGGTGTTGGTGTGCGGCCCCGTCGTGGGGTTCGATCATCGACCACATCTCGGGGACGCGCAGCGCCCACCAGTTCGTGCCGCCGCTGTCGATCATGAAGGGTCCTCCTCGGTGGCGGGGAGGAGGCCGGCGGTGCGGAGCCCGGCGTGCACGTCGGTGACCTTGGCGCGGGCGAAGGCGTCGGCGCCGCGGTATTTCTCGCTCACCTCGTGGGCCGCGGTGGCGAAACCGTAGGTCCCGTTGGCGTAGTTGTAGACGTTCTGCAGGGCCGCGTCCTGCGCCCGCTCGTGGGCGGCCAGGAACAGGCCCAGCTCGGCGAAGCCCACATGGGCGGGTGGCAGTGTCGTGAGCATCGAATGGCTGACGTCCTGCGCCCGTGGTGCGTAATTCTGCTCGACGTCCGCTTTGAGTTTCGCCGCGAAGTCCTCCATGGCGAGGATGTCAGCCTCGATGTCGCCGAAGTCGGTGTGACCGTAGTCGCGCAGCCACGCCGGACCGCGGTCCTCTTCAGGGATCATCGGGCGACCTCCATCGACGCCGAACGAATTACCCCTGCGAGGTTAACCGTTCACAGCCCGTATTTCCGCCCCCTGTGGACAACGCTCAGCGGGGCAGCGCGGAGGACCGCCAAGTCCGTGGTTTGCTGGTCGGGCGGGCTGATCGGATCCAGTCCGAGGCCGGAATGGCCGTCGTTCCGGAATTGACCGAAGTGGATCGAGATGCCAGGATGGCGGCCAGCGCGGCCAGCTCATGATCGTCTAGGCTTCCTCGTACGACGCTGACCAGCGGTTCCTCATTCATCAACCGAGCGTACGACGGGGTCCGGGAGTTCCGGTGACACGTGTCCCACACTCGGCTGATCAATTCGCGGCCGCTCGACAGAACCAGGTATTTTCTGCGTGATGTCTTCTTCTCCCCCACTCGTTGTCGCTGATCGGTACCGGCTCGTTGCGCCGCTCGGTCAGGGCGGGATGGGGCGTGTCTGGCGGGCGACGGACGTCGTCCTTCACCGCGACGTGGCCATCAAGGAACTCGTGCCGCCACCAGGGCTGACGCCCGGCGAGCGGCAGGAGATGCGGGAGCGTTCGCTGCGCGAGGCGCGCGCGATCGCCCGCCTCAACAACATCAACGTGGTTCGCGTCTTCGACGTGCTGCGCACCGACGCGGACCCGTGGATCGTGATGGAGTACGTGGCCTCCCGCTCGCTGCAGGACACCCTGGCGGCCGACGGCCCGTTCAATCCGGTCCGCGCCGCGGAGATCGGCCTCGGCGTGCTGAACGCGCTACGGGCCGCGCACCGGGCCGGCGTCGTGCACCGTGACGTCAAGCCGGGCAACGTGCTGCTCGGCGCCGACGGCCGCGTCGTGCTGACCGATTTCGGTCTGGCCACCGTCCCCGGCGACCCGAATGTGACTCGCACCGGCCTGGTGCTGGGTTCCCCGGCCTACATCGCGCCCGAGCGGGCCCGCGACGGCACGGCCGGTCCGGCGGCTGACCTGTGGTCGCTCGGCGCCACCCTGTTCGCCGCGGTGGAGGGGCAGTCCCCGTTCGCCCGCCCGTCGGCGATCGCCACGCTGGCCGCGCTGGCCACGGAAAACGTGCCCCCGTCCCGGAACGCGGGGCCGCTCAAGCCCGTACTGAACGGGTTGTTGCGCAAGGATCCCGCGCACCGCATCAATGCGGAGGAGGCCGAGCGGCTGCTGTCGCGCGCCGCCGGGCGGCGCGCGAAGATCACGTTCCCGATGAGCCCGACCATGCGCCGGCCGGGTGTCGGCCGGGAGCGGCCGTCGTTGCCGAGTGGCCCGGGTGGGCCGCCGGTTCTGCCCGGTTCCGGCTTCGCCACCGGTTCGGCGCCGGTGGTGCCCAATCCGCGTCCGCCGGTCGCCGCGCCGCCGCCCGGCACCCGGACGCCGTTCGCCTCCGGCAAGGCGTCGGTCAACGCGCCGACCCCGCCGGACGCTCCGCCGCGCGCTTCGCGCCCGGGGAGCAAACCCCTCGACGCGACGCGGCTGGACACGCCGCCGGTCCCCGGCGAGACCACCAACCTTTCCGGTACGCCGAACGCGCCGCGCGGTCCCCAGATCCGCCCGGGCACCGCGCCGGTCCGGCCGGCTTCGGCTTCTCCGCCGCCGACGGCCCCGGTCAGCCCGGCCCGGGTGGGGTTCACCGCCGCGGATGTCGCCGCCAACCGGCGGAAGAAGGCGGCGCCGGAGCATGAGCGGTCGCTGGCCGCCGCCACCGGGGCTTTCCCGATCATTCAGAGCCCGGATGACGCCGCGCAGGCGACGACGGTGATGCCGGCCGGTCAGGCGCCCGCGAAGGCCGGTACTGCTGGTGTGACATCGGATACAGCTGCGAAGGGTGCGGCGGCTGGGGCCGACCAGGCGTCCGTCAAGGACTCGGCCGCGGTTGACAAGCCGTCCACGGCGTCCGCCAGGGACTCGGCCGACAGCGACACGCCCGGGGCTGACAAGGGCTTGAGTGCGTCCGCCAAGCAGTCCGCCGTGGCCGCCGGTGACTCGGCCGTGTCGGCCGAGGGCTCGGGCGCCGCGGTCAAGGATTCCGGCAAGCCCGCCGAGGGTTCGGCAGTGACGGCCGAGGGTTCGGCGGCGGCCGGCAGGGGCGCGGCCACGTCTGCTGACGGTTCGGCGGCCGCCGAGGGTGTGGCCACGTCAGCTGAGGGTTCGGCGGTGGCCGGCAAGGGTTCGACCGCGTCGGCCCAGGGTGCGGCGGCGGCCGGCAAGGGTGCGGTCACGTCTGCTGAGGGTTCGACCGCGTCGGCTCAGAGTCCGGCGATGGCCGGCAAGGGTGCGGTCACGTCCGCTGAGGGTTCCTCCGCATCGGCCGACAGCTCGGCTGCATCGGCCGATGGCTCGGCCGCGGCCGGCAAGGGCGCGGCTACCTCTGCTGAGGGTTCGGCCGCTTCGGCGGCTGCAGGCAAGGACTCGGCCGAGGAGGCGCCCTCGCAGGCTGGGGACGTGACGTTCTCCGATGAAGCGGCCAAGGCGAAGTCGCAGCCGGTCGAGACGTCTGCCAAGTCCGAGCCCGCCCACGCGGATTCGGGCAAGGCGAATCCGGCTGGGGAGTCCGAAGCAAAGACCAAGCAGGACAACTCCGGGACGCCGGCCGAGAACGCAGCAGCCGATAAGGCGCTGGCCGAGAACGCGGCGTCCGAAAAGGCGCTGGCCGGTAACGCGGCGGCCGGAAACGCAGCGACCGGTAACGCGGCAGCTGGGAACGCGCTGGCCGAGAACGCGGCGTCCGAGGACACCACAGTCGACGCCGCGGCCGAGAAGAAGAGCTTGGCTGGGGATAAGAAAGCCACCCCCGCGAAGCCCGACCCCGCCGCCGACCCCGACAAGACCTCGTTCGTCGACGTCGACAAGACCTCCTTCGTCGACTTCACCGCGGTCGTCCCACCGCCGCCGCCCGCCGCCGACGAGCAGACCCGCGTGGTCGGCAGCCTGGACCAGTTCACCCGGCCCAGCCGCCCCGCGTGGAACCCCATGCCACAGCGCCCGGCCGCGCGCCGTACCGGAATCACCGTGCTCGGGACGACGCTCACCCGGCGGCAGGCCGCCATCGGTCTCGGCATCGTGCTGACGTTCGTCCTGCTCGTCGGCATCATCCTGGTGCAGGCGTTCGGCAAGGACTCGCCCGCGACGGACCCGAACGCCGCGAAGCCCGCGGCCGCGGCGACCGGCAAGCCGGGCAGCGGCAAGCCGAGTGCCGGCGCGCCGTCGCCGGCCGGTTCCGCGCCGGCCTCGCCGACCGGGGTCTCGGTCCCGGACGGCTGGCACACCTACCGGGGTGACGGGTTCAGCTTCCCGGTGCCGGACAGCGTCCGCTCCTCCGGCGGCGGCAGCGGCATCATGCTGCAGTGGAAGAACCGCCTGGTCCGCGTCGACATCATGGACGGCTCGCTGAAGGACCCGGTCGAGTTCCTGCGTGAGCAGGACACCGGCCGCTACAACAACTACCGCGAGATCGGGATCACCAAGCTCGACTACCACGGCCCGGCCGCCGACTGGGAGTTCTACTACACCACCGGCAGCGGTTCCGAGCAGCGCGTCGTGCGGCGGGCTTTCGAGCTCGACGGCAAGACGTGGTTGCTCAGCTGGTACACCCAGACGAAGGATTGGGAAGCGGCGAAGAAGGACTGGCAGGTCATCGCTCAGGAGTTCCAAGCCGGGTAGCGGGCACCACCATGCGTGAGATCGGGACGGCTGGGTAGTTATCCAGGATCACGGATGGAGGTGCCATCATGAACTGCCGACGACACGGCAGTAAGCCCACGATCGCCCTGTGGATGCTGGTAGCGGTGGCTGACGTCGCGCTGATCGTCGCGGCCGCCGGTCTGCTCACGGTTCTGCTCGTCGTCGCCGGCGCCACGGTGGTGGCCGGTGGCGTGCTCGCTGCGCGTAACTTCAGCCGGCGCGAGCCGGAGCCCGCGAAGGCGGTGGTACGCCGTCGCGCATAGCGTGATCGGCTACAGTCCCCGGCGTGTTGTCGATCGACGGTGTGACTGACCTCTGGGACCAACTGTTCGGTGCCCAGCCCGATCCACCCGGCCTGCTCGTGCTGCTGACCGCGGTGGCCGGCTTCCTCGCTGTGGCGATCCGCCCGATCTGGCGGATTGCCCGTAACGCCGTCACCATCGCGCATGAGGGTGGCCACGCCCTGTTCGCCCTGTTGACGGGCCGCAAGCTGCGCGGGATCCGGCTGGAGTTCGACACGTCCGGTCTGACCCTGTCGGCGGGCCGCCCGACCGGGCCCGGCATGATGCTGACCCTGCTCGGCGGCTACATCGCGCCGTCGCTGGTCGGTGTGCTCGGCGCCTGGCTGCTCGGCGGCAACCGCATCACGCTGCTGCTCTGGCTGGCCGTGGTGCTGCTGCTGCTCATGCTGATCAACATCAGGAACCTGTTCGGGGTGATCTCGCTGGTCGCGACCGGCGCGATCGTCTTCGTGGTGTCCTGGTACGCGTCTGCGGAGGTGCAGGCCGCCTTCGCGTACGCCGGGGTGTGGTTCCTGCTGATCGGCGGGGTGCGGCCGGTGTTCGAGCTGCAGACGCTGCGCAACCGCGGCCGGATGCGCGACTCGGACGCGGATCAGCTCGCCCGGATCACGCATGTTCCCGCCCTGTTCTGGGTGGGGATCTTCCTGGTGGTGAACCTGGCCGCGCTGGCTGTCGGCGCGTTCCTGCTGGCCGGTCAGTGGCTTCCGGAGCTGTCCACGACTTTGTGACCATTCGCGGTCAGCGATCCGGCGCCTGCTGCGGCACCCCGCCGTGCGTGCTCAGAGCGGGATGTTGCCGTGCTTCTTCGGCGGCAGGGTCTCGCGCTTGGTCCGCAGCATCCGCAGGGCCCGGGTCACCTGCGAGCGGGTCTGCGCTGGCCGGATGACCGCGTCCACATATCCCCGCTCGGCCGCGATGTACGGGTTGGCCAGCGTGTCCTCGTACTCCTGGATCAGCTCGGCCCGGCGCTGGACCGGATCGGACGCCTCCGCGAGGTCCCCGCGGTAGAGGATGTTGACCGCGCCCTGTGCGCCCATCACCGCGATCTGCGCAGTCGGCCAGGCGAAGTTGACGTCCGCGCCGATGTGCTTGGAGCCCATCACGTCGTACGCCCCGCCGTAGGCCTTGCGCGTGATGACGGTGACCTTGGGGACGGTGGCCTCGGCGTACGCGTAGATGAGCTTGGCGCCGCGCCGGATGATGCCGTCCCACTCCTGCCCGGTGCCTGGCAGGAAGCCGGGCACGTCGACGAAGGTGAGCACCGGGATGTTGAAGGCGTCGCAGGTGCGCACGAAGCGGGCGGCCTTCTCCGAGGCGGCGATGTCCAGGGTGCCGGCGAGGCTCATCGGCTGGTTGGCGACGACACCGACCGGGCGGCCCTCGACGCGGCCGAAACCGACCACGATGTTCTGCGCGTAGAGCGGCTGCACCTCGAGGAACTCGTCGACGACCGTCTCGACGACCTTCTTGATGTCGTAGGGCTGGTTCGGCGAGTCCGGGATCAGGGTGTCCAGCGCCAGGTCCGCCTCGCTGTCCGACAGGTCGGCGGGCTCGTCGTAGACCTGCGGCTCGTCCAGGTTGTTCGACGGCAGGTAGGACAGCAGCGCCCGCACGTAGTCGATCGCGTCCTCCTCGTCGCTGGCGAGGTAGTGCGCGTTGCCGCTGCGGGTGTTGTGGGTGCGCGCGCCGCCCAGTTCCTCCATGCCGACCTCTTCACCGGTGACCGTCTTGATCACGTCCGGCCCGGTGATGAACATGTGGGAGGTCTGGTCGACCATGACGGTGAAGTCGGTGATCGCGGGGGAGTAGACCGCCCCGCCGGCACAGGGACCCATGATCAGCGAAATCTGCGGGATGACGCCGCTGGCCCGTACGTTGCGGAAGAAGATGTCGGCGTAGAGACCGAGAGCGACCACGCCTTCCTGGATCCGTGCTCCGCCGGAGTCGTTGATCCCGATGATCGGGCAGCCGATCTTCATGGCCAGGTCGAGCACCTTGACGATCTTCTCGCCGAAGACCTCGCCGAGCGATCCGCCGAAGACCGTGAAGTCCTGGGAGAACACGCACACCTGGCGGCCGTCGACGGTGCCGTAACCGGTGACCACGCCATCGCCGTAGGGCCGGTTCTTGTCCAGGCCGAAGGCGGTGGACCGGTGCCGGGCCAGCTCGTCGAGCTCGACGAAGGAGTCCTTGTCGAGCAGCAGCTCGATCCGCTCCCGTGCCGTCTTCTTGCCGCGGGCGTGCTGCTTCTCGATGGCCCGGGCGGAACCCGCGTGCACCGCTTCGTCGGTGCGGCGGTTGAGGTCGGCGAGCTTACCGGCGGTGGTGTGGATGTCGGGCTGCGATGTCACGGTGATCTCCACGCTCGGAAGGCGGCGGTGCGCTGAACCTTTCAACCTGGGCTTGATCGTAGCGGGACGGGCGGCGCGCCGGGCGGGCGTCGCTACGGGTGCGTTTCATACCCAATGCCCCATTCGTTACTACTCTCGTGACGAACTGGATGACCGCGGCAGGGCTCGCCTTCATCGCAGGCGGCCTCGCCACGCTGATCAGCTTCCGCGCCATGCTCTTCGGCGGCGGCGCTCGTCGCGCGACCCGGGCCGGCGCCCCGGCCCGTCGCCGGCGTTCGAGAACCGCGGTCGCCGAACCCGTGCAGCCCGCGGAGAGCCGGGTGGGACGGCGCCGCCGGCTGGCCGCCGCCTTCAGCGGGCAGCCGACCGACACCGATCCCGGGACCAGCGGGCTCGCCTCGATCGGCCTGGCCGACGAGGACCCGGAGCCCGCCGAGGAGCGGGAGGTCGCCGAGGAGCACGAGGAGCACGAGCACTACGAAGAGCACGAGGAGTACGAGGAAGCCCCGGAGCCGGTGGTCGACCGCATCGAGGGCTGGGTGCGGCCGAGCTACCGCGACCTGGACGACCGCCCGCCGGCCGGCGACTACTGGACCCCGGTCCCGGACGACCTCTACGCCGACCCGGAGCCGTCGGCACGCGGTTACGGCTGGCCGGTCCCGGTGGAGCGGCTGCCCCCGGTCCCGTCCTACGAGCCGGCCACCGGGTTCGACCTGACCCCGGTGCAGGCGGCCGAACCGACCACGCTCGTGCCGACCTGGCCACCGGACGACCAGGAACGCCGGATCCGGCTGCCACGGTCCTGGGCGACCCGCGACGAGAAGGACCGGCCCCGGCCCCGCCCCCGGCCGGATCGCCGGGCGGAGCCCTACGTCAGCCGCCACTCGGCCGGTCCGCACGGCTGACTAGGCTGCCGGGGTGGCTTCCTCGTCGTACGCCGACCTCGACCGCCCGCCGCTGTCCGCACGGGCGCTGACCCGGGCGCTGGTCGTACCCGGCGGTTTCTGGTCCCGGCTGGACCTGCGCGACGAGACCGGCTCGACCAACGCCGACGCCGCCGAGGCGGCCCGGCAGGGAGAGCCGGAAGGCCTGGTCGTGGTGGCCGAGAGCCAGGTCGCCGGGCGGGGTCGGCGGGACCGGCAGTGGGTCTCGCCGCCGCGGGCCGGGCTCACCCTGAGCGTGCTGCTGCGGCCGGGCGCCGCCGGCCCGCAGCGTGACTGGGCGCCGGTGCCGGCCGCCGCGTTCGGCTGGCTGCCGCTGCTCGCCGGGGTGACGCTGCGCACCGCGGTCACCGAGGTGGCCGGGGTCGAGGCCGCCCTGAAGTGGCCGAACGACCTGCTCGTCGGCGACCGCAAGTGCGCCGGGATCCTGGCCGAGGTGGCCGGCGACGCCGTGGTGATCGGGATCGGTCTCAACGTGAGCACGCGCGCCGAGGAGCTGCCGGCCACCACCGGGGTCGCGGCCACGTCACTGCGAGTCGCCGGGGCCGAGCATCTCGACCGGGATCCGCTGCTGCGGGCGCTGCTGCGCGGCCTGGCCCGCTGGTATCAGGGCTGGCGCGAGGCCGGTGGCGACGCCGAGATGTGCGGGCTGCTCGGCGAGTACCAGCGGGGCTGCGCGACCGTCGGGCGCACCGTGCGGGTGCTGCTGCCCGGCGGCGGCGAGCTGACCGGGGAGGCGCTCAGCGTGGACCGCGACGGACAACTGGTGATCCGTACGGTGGATGCCGGCGAACATCGGGTCTCGGCCGGGGACGTGCTGCACGTACGCTGACCGCGTGGCGTTCCCGGACGATGTGCTCTCGGACGAGGAGGAAGTGGTCCTCCACCTCCGTCCGCACTGGAAGGCGGCGGTGGCACCGGTCCTGGTGCTGCTGCTGACGCTGACCGGCTTCGTGACGGCCTGGGTGCTGCTGCCGGACACCGAGGGCGGCCGGATCGGCCTGGGCCTGGTCGCCGCCATCATGCTCTGGCACGGCGTGCGCTACGGCGCCTACCCGCTGCTGTCCTGGCGCTGCACCCACTACGTGCTGACCGACGAGCGGATCCTGATGCAGCACGGCATCCTGGCCCGCGAGCGGCGCGACCTGCCGCTGAACCGGGTCAACGACCACGCGCTGACCCAGTCGCTGCTGGACCGGGTGCTGCGCAGCGGGACGCTGACCATCGACTCGATCGGTGACCAGAGCGCCCGGCTGACCGGGGTGCCGCAGGCGCCGCAGGTGCAGACGCTGCTCTACGAGCTGATCGAGCAGGCCCCCGCCGACGAGGAGGAAGAGGCCGCCGAGGAGGTCCGTTAGCGGGCGTCCAGCTCGGCTTTCAGGTCGAGCCGGGCCACGCTGCCGGGGTGCTCGACGGCGCTCAGCTCGGCCAGGCCGGCGGTGGCGTCGAGCTCGGTGATCGCGCCCTCGTGCCCGTCGACCGGCGGCTTGAGGAAGACGAACGTGCGGTACGCCCAGAACCGGAAGATCGTCGCGGTGGCGATGCCGAACAGGGTCACCGTCATGAACAGCAGCTCGTCGTGCTCCTCGGTGAGGCCGAAACCGTACTTGCCGATCGCGATCGCGCCGGACTGGATGACCATGCCGACCAGGTTGAACCCGAAGAACAGCGTGTACTCACGGCGCAGCGCGGTCCGGGTGTGGTTGCGGTAGGTCCAGTAGCGGTTCGCCACGTAGGCCAGCGTGGTGGTGACGACCGTGCCCACGACGCTCGCCTTGACCGCGCCGATCGGCAGCAGGACGTAGGTGATCGCCATGTAGAGCAGGGTGTTGCCGGCGCCGATGATGCCGAAGGCGAGGGCTTCCGGAGCGAGACGGCGCAGGCGATCCGTCAGCGAGCTGGCTGAGGGCATTGGGCAACCTTACGGGAACGGTGACGGTTACGCCGAGTCACTGAGCGGCGGATGAGGGCGAGGGCACACGTGGCTCGGCGCCGACCCGGAAGACGAACCGGCGGTACGACCAGAAACGGAACAGAGTGCCGAACGCGGTGCCGACCAGCTGCCCCGAGATGTTGTCGGCGACCGGGCTCTGCAGCGCGGGCCAGATCTGCCCGAGGCCGTAGTGGCTGATCGCCAGGCAGATCAGGGCGATGCCCAGGCCGATCGCGTTGAGCACGAAGAACGTCGTGTACTGCCGGGCCATGTGGGTGTGGTCGCCGTGCCGCCAGGTCCAGAAGCGGTTGCCGAAGAACGCGAGGGTTGTCGCGATCACCGTGGAGATGACCTTGGCGGTCAGGGTCTCGCTGCCGGAGTTCAGCAGGATATTGAAGATCACCAAATCGACGGCGAAGGCGATACTCCCGACGGTGCCGAACTTGCCCAGTTCACGGGCCAGTCCCAGGAGCCGCGTACGCAGGCCGGTGGCGGGCTGCGGGGGGTTCTGAGGCACGCGTCCGAGGGTACCGGTGGGGGTCACGTGTCGCCGTCTTCGCTGCCGAGTCTTAACCGGAGGTCTCGGCATGGTGACGCTGCCGATACGGTCCGTGGCGGAAACCGTCGATTTCCTGGATCTCCGCGAGCCGTCCCCGGCACTCCTCGCACCAGGACAGATGGCTGCGCATGCGGTGGGCGTCGCGCGCGGCGAGCCGGCCGCGCACCTGGCCGCCCAGATGCTCACCGGCCCAGCGGCACTCCGGGTGATCGGCCGCGGTCACGTGCTGCTGGAGATAGAGACTGCGCAGCCCTTCGCGGGCGCGGTGGGCCAGGACCGCCACCGCGTTGGGGGTCAGTCCCATCCGCGGGGCCAGCTCGGCCGGGGTGCTGCCCTCCACCTCGGTCTGCCAGAGCACGTCGCGCCAGCGCGGCGGGAGCTGCCGAAACGCGGCCGCGGCGAAACTGCGCTCCAGCCGGTCCAGGGCCGGGTCGGTGAAGGGCTCGCCCGGGTCGTAGCGGGTCAGGTCGTCGGTGAACTCCAGCCGGCGGTCGCGCCGGGCCCGGTGGTAGCAGACGTGCCGCATGGTGGTGTGCAGGTACGCCCGGAAGGCGACCAGCGGCCCCCGCCCGGCGCGCAGGGTGGCGAAGACCTTGGCGAACGTCTCGGCGACCAGATCGTCGACGTCGGCGGGATCGCGGCTCAATCCGTACGCGAACTGGCGCGCGGCCGCGTGGTGGCGCTCGTAGAGCGTCCCGTACGCGGCCGTGTCGCCGGCCCGGACGGCGGCCAGCAGGTCGGTGTCCGAGTCCATTCCGCCTCCTGTGGCAGGAACTGCGAGGAAAGCCCGATTAGGTGAAAGTCTACGGCTTTAAGTCCTTTTTGCGAAAGTTGTCACGTGGCTGGTGTGGCACGGCCGATTTATGGCGGGACTGCGCGCAGGTGCGCCAAGTGGCGAAGAATCGATCGTCTGCGCGCAAAGTGGCCATAGATTGTGCGGTTGTCCACAGGTCTTACCGATGAACTCAACGCACCTTCGGGCTTACGCTGACGTAACTCCCATGACCGAAGCCGGACTCCCCGGCAGCTTCGTCATAGGTCAGTGCCGACCGAAGGAGCTTCACCTTGTCTCAGCCCCCTACCTCGCACTCCCGCCTGCTGGCGTGGATCGACGAGGTCGCCGCCCTGACAACGCCCGACCGGATCGTCTGGTGCGACGGTTCGGAGGCCGAGTGGACCCGCCTCACCGACGAACTCGTCGAGTCCGGCGCGCTGGTCCGTCTCGACCCGGAGAAGAAACCCAACTCGTTCTGGGCGCGTACCGACCCGTCGGACGTGGCGCGCGTCGAGGAACGCACCTTCATCTGCTCGGTCGACGAGGCCGACGCCGGGCCCACCAACAACTGGATGGCGCCGGCCGAGATGAAGCAGCTGATGACCGGGCTCTACCGGGGCTGCATGAAGGGCCGGACGATGTACGTCGTCCCGTTCGTCATGGGCCCGCTCGACGCGCCGAAACCCATGTTCGGCGTCGAGCTCACCGACAGCCCGTACGTCGTGGCCAGCATGCGCATCATGACCCGGATGGGGGCCGGGGTCCTGGAGGCCATGGGGGACGACGCCGACTTCGTGCCGTGCCTGCACTCGATCGGCGCGCCGCTCGAGCCGGGACAGCAGGACGTCGCGTGGCCGTGCAACGAGACGAAGTACATCTCGCACTTCCCGGAGACCCGCGAGATCTGGTCGTTCGGCTCCGGTTACGGCGGCAACTCGCTGCTCGGCAAGAAGTGCTACGCGCTGCGTATCGCCAGCGTGGCCGCCCGCGACGAGGGCTGGCTCGCCGAGCACATGCTGATCATGAAGCTGACCTCGCCGGAGGGCCAGGTCCGCTACATCGCCGGCGCCTTCCCGTCGGCCTGCGGCAAGACCAACCTCGCCATGCTGGAGCCGACCCTGCCGGGCTGGAAGGTCGAGACCGTCGGCGACGACATCGCCTGGATGCGCTTCGGTGAGGACGGCCGGCTCTGGGCGACCAACCCCGAGTTCGGGCTCTTCGGCGTCGCGCCCGGCACCGACTTCCACACCAACCCGAACGCCATGCGCACCCTGGCCAAGGGCAACTCGGTCTTCACCAACGTGGCCCTCACCGACGAGGGCGACATCTGGTGGGAGGGCATGGGCGAGCCGCCCGCGCACCTCACCGACTGGAAGGGCAACGACTGGACCCCGGACTCCGAGGCGCCGTCGAGCCACCCGAACAGCCGGTTCTGCACCCCGATCGAGCAGTGCCCGATCCTCGCCGCCGAGTACCACGACCCGCGCGGCGTCCCGATCGACGCGATCCTGTTCGGCGGCCGCCGCAAGACCACGGTCCCGCTGGTCAGCGAGGCTCGCGACTGGGTGCACGGGGTCTACCTCGGCGCCACCCTGTCCAGTGAGACCACCGCCGCCGCGGTCGGCCAGGTCGGCGTGGTGCGCCGCGACCCGATGGCGATGCTGCCGTTCATCGGCTACCACGCCGGCGACTACTTCCAGCACTGGATCGACATGGCGAAGGGCGCCTCGGGCGACGCCGACAAGCTGCCCAAGGTCTTCTACGTCAACTGGTTCCGCCGCGGCGACGACGGCCGGTTCCTCTGGCCGGGCTTCGGCGAGAACAGCCGGGTTCTCAAGTGGATCGTCGAGCGGCTCGACGGCAAGGCCGACGCGGTCGAGACCCCGATCGGTCACGTGCCCACCGCGGACGCGCTGGACCTGACCGGCCTCGACCTCGACCCGGCCGACCTCCAGGCCGTGCTGAAGGTCGACACCGAGGAGTGGCTCGCGGAGATCCCGCAGGTCACCGAATGGTTCGAGAAGTTCGGCGACAAGCTGCCCGCACAGCTGTGGGCGGAACTCGACGCGTTGCGCGCGCGCCTCGAGAAGGCCTGATAGGGCACGATCCCCTGATGGGGATCGATGCCTACGACGTGGCGGTGATCGGCGCGGGACCGGCCGGCTCGGCAGCGGCGATCGCCGCCCGCCGGGCCGGCGCCCGCGTCCTGCTGCTGGACCGCGCGGACTTCCCGCGCGACAAGACCTGCGGTGACGGCATCGCGGCCGAGGCGGTCGACGTCCTGACCGGCCTCGGCGTCGCCGACGCCACCAGCGGATTTGCGCCGATTGGCCGGCTGCGGCTGGTGGCGCCCGGCGGCACCGCTGCGGCTCGGGAGCTGCCGCGGCCCGCCTACACCGTGCCGCGGCGGATCTTCGACGAACGGCTGGTGCGCGCCGCGGTCGCCGCCGGCGCGGTGCTGCGCCGGCACACCGTGCGGCAGCTCGAGGAGCGGGACACCGTCGTGATCGACGGGACGTTCCGGGCGCACGTGGTGATCGGCGCCGACGGGGCCGGGTCGGTGGTGCGGCGCTCGATCGGCGCGGCGGTCAACCCGGCCGGGCATCTGGCGATCGCCATCCGCGGTTACCGGCCGACCGGCAACACCGGCGAGCAGGTCGTGGTGACCACGCGGCAGCGCTGGCCCGCGTACGCCTGGGAGTTCCCGCTCGGCGACGGCACCGCCAACGTCGGCTACGGGGAACTGCTGCGCGGGACGGCGCTGTCCCGTTCGTACCTGCTGGGCCGGCTGGCCGAGCTGCTGCCCGGCGGCGAGCTCGCCGCCGTGCGCGGGCACCACCTGCCGTTGTCCACCCACCGGCCGGCGCCCGGCCGAGGCCGCGTGCTGCTCGCCGGCGACGCTCTTTCCCTGATCAACCCGTGCACCGGCGAGGGCATCTTCTACGCCGTGCTCTCCGGCGCGCTGGCCGGCGCGGAAGCCGCCCGCGGTCCGCACGAGGTGGCGCGGCGGTACCGTGACGCGCTGCGCCGCCGGCTCGGCCGGCATCTGCGGCACTCCGCGGCCGCCGCCCGGCTCACCACCTGGCCGCGGGTCGCCGACGCGGCCGTGGCCGCGGCCGCCGCCGACGCCGGGGTCTTCGCCCGGATGGTGGAGCTGGGACTCGCGGACGGGTTGCTGGACGCTCGCACGATCGGGCGCATCGCGGCGAGGTTGGCCCCATGGCGTACCGTCCCCGCGTGATCGTGCGGCCGGGGTGGTTACGCTTTGCGGTGATGAGTCTGCGTTCCCTGGTCTATTCCTTTTACGAGCGGCGGCTGGCCGGCAAGCTGGCCGGCAAGCCCGTGCCCCAGCACATCGGCGTGATGTGCGACGGCAACCGGCGCTGGGCCCGCGAGATGGGCTTCGTCGACCCCAACGACGGCCACCGCGTCGGCGCCACCCGCGTCAAGGAGCTGCTGACCTGGTGCGATCAGGCCGGCATCGAGCACGTCACGCTCTACCTGCTGGCCACCGACAACCTGCGCCGGCCGGCCGCCGAGCTGGACCCGCTCGTCAAGATCATTGAGGATCTCGCCACCGAGCTGGCCGAGGACGGCAACCCGTGGCGGCTGCGCATGGTCGGCGCGCTCGACCTGCTGCCCGCCGGCACCGCGGCGACGCTCAAGGCCGCCCAGGAGCGCACCCGCGAACGCAGCGGCGGCGTCGAGGTCAACATGGCGGTCGGCTACGGCGGGCGGCGCGAGATCGCCGACGCGGTCCGCTCGCTGCTCTACGAACACGCCGCCTCCGGCGGCACCCTGGAGGAACTCGCCGAGATCCTCGACGTCGAGCACATCGCCGAGCACCTCTACACCCGCGGGCAGCCCGACCCCGACCTGGTCATCCGCACCAGCGGCGAGCAGCGGCTGTCCGGGTTCCTGCTCTGGCAGTCGGCGCACTCGGAGTTCTACTTCCACGATGCCAACTGGCCGGACTTCCGGCGCATCGACTTCCTGCGCGCGCTGCGCTCCTACGCCGGCAGGCAGCGCCGTTACGGCGCCTAGATTCTCCTTTTCCGTACGCGTCAGCGGGCGCCCAGGAGCAGTTACGGGGTGCCGTGCCCACCCCGCGAGGCAGGCCTGCCGTCCCGGCCCCAGCGCGACCGCCGGGCTCAAGCACAGCCTCACTGCGCGAAGTCCGGGCGCGCTGCGCGCCCGGACTTCACCCGGTGCGGGGTCAGAAGCGGCGCAGGCCGTCGGTGAGGAAGGCGGCCACCGCGTCCGGCGACTCCAGGGTCAGGTCGGCCGCGCTGGACACCTCGGCGCCGGTCTCCGGGTTGGCCACGGCGACGGCCATGCCGAAGAACGCCGGGTCCACCGCCTCCCGGGCACGCAGCGCGTCGAACGCCTTGATGTCGGACATGTCATCCCCGAAATACCACGCGCAGCCCGCCTTGCGGACGCCCTCGGTGATGACCATGCCCTTGTCCTGGTCGACCGGCGGCTTCAGCTCGGCCACCATGCGGCCCCGCTGGATCCGCAGCCCGAGCTTCTCGGCCTGCTCGTGCGCCCAGCGCTCGACCGTCTCGGCCAGCTCCGGGGCGACCCGGTAGTGCAGGGCCACCGACAGCCGCTTGAACTCCACCAGGATCTCGCCGGGCAGCTCGGCACGGGCACGGTCGGCCAGCTCGGCCATCGTGGGCACGAACTCCAGCGCGGCCGGCTCGGTGACCACCTCCCCGTCGTGCCACACCTCCAGCCCGTACAACCCGTACAGATCGACGTGCTCGAGGGTCGCGAAGCGCGACCGCAGGAAGCTCACCGGCCGGGCCGAGACGATCGCCACCCGGGACACGACCGACGCCAGCTGCTCCAGCACGCCGGGCACGGCCGGCACCGGCTGCGAGGCGTCGGGGTCGTCGGTGACGGGCGAGAGAACACCGTCGAAATCGAAGAAGAACGTCGTCGCGGATGCGCGCTCGGCGGTGAATGCCCACGCCTCGTCGGTGGTCAGCGGATGTGTCGGACGCGTCGTCTCTGCCACGCAGTCAGATTACCCGCGGATGGTCGTCTTTCATGCCGTGCGATTTCGCGTGCGGCGAGCGTCACCCCTGCGTGCCCGATTTTGCGCTCTACCGCAGGACGCAGTTGACCGCTAGCGTTTGAGGCATGGCACGGGGTCATCCCGAGCCAGCCGGCCGGCCCGGACCTGCGACAACTTGCGCCACAGGGCCCGCAATCCGACCCTGTGCATGTGCCGGCGGCCGGAGGTGGCGGACCGCGGGCGGACCGGGTTGCACGCCCGCTGGAGCAGGCCTGTGACATCTCGCCGTACCGATGCCGGGACCCCCTCGAACCCGGCCGACGCAGTCTCCAGCAGCCGTCCCGGCACGGGTCGCCGTAAGGCCCGAGACCGGCACGCTGACGCAGAACCCGCCCCCGCCGGGCGGGTTTTTGTTCTGGACACTTCGGTCCTGCTGTCCGACCCGGCGGCTTTCCGCCGGTTCACCGACCACGAGGTGGTCATCCCCCTCGTGGTCATCTCCGAACTGGAGGGCAAACGTCACCACCCCGAACTCGGCTGGTTCGCACGCCAGTCCCTGCGCATGCTGGACGAGTTGCGGATCAAGCACGGCCGCCTCGACCAGCCGGTGCTCTGCAACGACGAGGGCGGCACGCTGCGTGTCGAGCTCAACCACGCCGACCAGAGCGCGCTGCCGCACGGTTTCCGCAACGACTCGAACGACACCCGCATCCTGTCGGTGGCGCTCGGGCTCGCCGCGGAGGGCCGCGACGTCACGCTGGTCAGCAAGGACATGCCGCTGCGGGTCAAGGCCGCCTCGGTCGGCCTGACCGCCGACGAGTACCGGCACGGCCAGGCCAGCGACCCCACCTGGACCGGCATGGCCGACCTGCAGCTGTCCGAGGAGCAGGTGGTCGGTCTCTACTCCGGTGAGGAGCTGGAGGTCGAGGAGGCCGAGACGCTGCCCTGCCACACCGGCCTGGTGATCCACTCGTCGCGCGGCTCGGCGCTGGCCCGGGTCAACCCGGACAAGTCGATCAAGCTGGTCCGCGGCGACCGGGACGCGTTCGGCCTGCGTGGCCGCTCCGCCGAGCAGCGCGTCGCGCTGGACCTGCTGCTCGACGAGTCGATCGGGATCGTCTCGCTGGGCGGCCGGGCCGGCACCGGCAAGTCCGCCCTGGCGCTCTGCGCCGGCCTCGAGGCGACCATGGAGCGCAACCGCCACAAGAAGGTCGTCGTCTTCCGCCCGCTCTACGCCGTCGGCGGCCAGGAGCTCGGCTACCTGCCCGGCAGCGAGTCGGAGAAGATGTCGCCCTGGGCCCAGGCGGTCTTCGACACCCTCGGCGCGGTGGTGCACGCCAACGTCGTGGAGGAGGTGCTGGCCCGCGGGATGCTCGAGGTGCTGCCGCTGACCCACATCCGCGGCCGCAGCCTGCACGACGCGTTCGTGATCGTCGACGAGGCGCAGTCGCTGGAACGCAACGTGCTGCTGACCGTGCTGTCGCGCATCGGCCAGGGATCGCGGGTGGTGCTCACCCACGACGTGGCGCAGCGTGACAATCTGCGGGTCGGCCGGCACGACGGTGTGACCGCGGTGATCGAAGCGCTGAAGGGGCATCCGATCTTCGCCCACGTCACGCTGACCCGTTCGGAGCGGTCCCCGATCGCCGAGGTGGTCACCGACCTGCTGGAGGAGATCCCCCTGTGAGATGACGCCAGCGCGAGTTTTTGTGCCGAAATGAAGTAAAAAATGCTGTGACTAAAGTCACAAGACCGCGCTGGCATTTCACATCCACTTCACGTTGCGCCATGGTGTTCGGCGGGCACCTGGCCATTCCCCTGCGGGTGTGAGGCGGCGACCGGAGGGTCGCGGGTGCTCGCGGCGCACTTCACCGAAAGTGACGGTGGGGATGCGCCGCGTCATTGCCCCCGACGAAGGGATTCTTCGTGAAGCGGCTCTGGAGCCGGCTCGGAGTCCGTGCGGCGTCAGTCAGTCTTCTCCTGGCCGGTCTGGTCGGCGGTGTCTACGTCGGGCAGACGCAGGACTTCCAGGAGCAGAGTGCGGAGACGGCCCTCGTCGTCCAGGCGAACGCGGACGAGATCCAGCTGCTGAAGGCACGCCAGGCCGACCACGCCGCCGCCCGGGCCTATCGCAGCCAGGCGGAGGACGCTGCCGCCTCGAAGGCCGCGGCGGAGGTCAAGGCGGCCGCGGGCAAGGCCCGTACGCTGGAGAAGAAGGCCATCGCCGAGGAGAAGAAGGCCAAGGAAGAGGCCGAGGAGAAGGAGGCCGAGGAGAACGGCGGCCCGGTCCCGTTCACCGGCGACATCCCGGAGTCCTGCGACGAGTACAGCGGCAGCCGCAAGATCGGCTGTGCCCTGATGCTCGACAAGGGCTTCAAGCTCGACCAGTTCCCGTGCCTGGACAAGCTGTGGAAGAAGGAGAGTGGCTGGAACTACAAGGCCACCAACCGCAGCTCCGGGGCGTACGGCATCCCGCAGGCCCTGCCGGGCACCAAGATGGCCTCGGCCGGTGACGACTGGAAGACCAACCCGGCCACCCAGATCAAGTGGGGCCTCGGCTACATCAAGGGCCGCTACAACACCCCTTGCGCAGCCTGGAACCACTCGCAGAACGTCGGCTGGTACTGACCAGCTCGCGACGGGGCTGTGCGGCGTGCCGCACAGCCCCGTTTTGCTGTGATCAAATGTCTGCATGGTCCGAAATGCCGCTTCGCTTGTTCTGGCCGCCGCGGTCGCGATGCTGCTCGGCTCCGCGTATCAGCCCGCCCGGGCCGCCGACGGGGACCAGCCGATCCGTGAGGTGGTCGGCGGCAAGGTCGCCGAGGCCGGCAAGTTCCCCTGGGTGGTGCGGCTCTCCATGGGCTGCGGCGGCACGCTGACCGCGCCGCGGGTGGTGCTCACCGCCGGGCACTGCGTCGGCGAGACCGGCCCGAACAAGGAGATCACGGTCACCGCGGGCGTCACCGACCTCAAGTCCCGCCGGGCGATCACCGTGAAGTCGCTCGAGGTGATCCGGGCCGAGGACTTCATCACCGAGACCCGCGGCGACGACTGGGCGGTCGTCAAACTGGCCCGCCCGCTCGACCTGCCCACCATCGACCTGGTCGAGGACGGCAGCGGCGACACCGGCACGTTCACCGTGATGGGGTGGGGGCAGACCCGGGAGAGCGCGCTGCGGCAGGAGCGCCGGCTGCACTACGCCAGTGTGCCGACGATCCCGGACGACAAGTGTGCGGCGGCGTACCGCAAGACCGGCGTGGAACTGGTGCGCGACGAGTCGATCTGCGCCGGCCGGCACGGCGTCGACACCTGCCAGGGCGACTCGGGCGGGCCGATGGTGCGCCGCGACGGGCGCGGCCGCTGGGTGCAGGCCGGCATCGTCAGCTGGGGGCTGGGCTGCGCCCGCGACGGCTACTTCGGCGTCTACACCCAGATCTCCACGTTCCGCCCGGCGATCCGTGAGGCGATCCGCAAACTCAGTTGACCCCGCTCCCGGGTGGCCGGTGGTGCGCCGCCCTGCCACCATCGACCGTATGGGCTACGGGTGGCCGGCCGCGCGCACCGACGACGCGGCGAGATTCGGCACAGACGCGTTCTATTCGTCGATCGGGCGTGCCTTCGTCACCATGTGCGCGGTGATCCCGGTCCTGTTCGTGATCGAGGCGATCGACGTGGGCCTCGGCCCCGGCACCCTCGACCTGGCCGGCGGCATCATCCCGCACCGCATCGAGGGCGTGGACGGCATCCTGTTCAGCCCGTTCCTGCACTCCGGGTGGGACCACCTCTACGGCAACGCCGTCCCGCTGATCCTGCTCGGCACGTTCGTGCTGGCCGGCGGCGCCAAGCGGGCCATCTGGTCCACCTTCGTGATCATGATGGTGACCGGGATCGGCGTCTGGTTCGTCGGCGACCCGAACAGCGTCGTGGTCGGCGCCAGCGGCATCATCTTCGGATATCTGGGCCTGCTGCTCACCCGCGGCCTGGTCGAGCGCAGCTGGTGGAACTTCGGCGTGGCCGTCTTCATCGGCCTGCTGTACTGGTACCAGCTCTACGGCATCCTGCCCACCGACCCGCGGGTCTCCTGGCAGGGCCACCTGCTCGGCCTGGTCGGCGGCATCCTCGCCGCCATCCTCTTCCGCCGCCGCCGCTGAGGGGATTGCGGCACACCGCAACCCCCTCAGCGAGCGGACTGCTCAGTGCGCCGGATCGGTGAGCGGCACCGTCGGCAGGTGCCCGTCGAAGTCGACAGCCGAGTAAAGGGCCAGCTTCTCCAGCCGGTGGTACGAGTCGATCACCCGGATCGTGCCGCTCTTGGACCGCATCACGATCGACTGGGTGTGCGCGCCGCCGGAGCGGTAGCGAACCCCCTTGAGCAGGTCGCCGGAGGTGACCCCGGTGGCGACGAAGAAGCAGTTGTCGCCGGTGACCAGGTCGTCGGTGGTCAGCACCCGGTCCAGGTCGTGGCCGCCGGCGATGGCCTTCTCCCGCTCCGCGTCGTCGCGCGGCCACAGCTTCGCCTGGATCATGCCGCCGAGGCATTTCAGCGCGCACGCGGCGGTGATGCCCTCGGGCGTGCCGCCGATGCCCATCAGCACGTCGACGTCGGACTCCAGGCGGGCCGCGGAGATGGCGCCGGCGATGTCACCGTCCGAGATGAACTTGATGTTCGCGCCGGCCTGCCGCACCTCCTCCACCAGCTTGGCGTGACGCGGACGGTCCAGGATGCACACCGTGACGTCGGAGACGCTGGAACGCTTCGCCTTGGCGATGCGCCGCAGGTTCTCGGTCACACCGGCGTTGATGTCGACGACGTCGGCGCAGTCCGGCCCGACGGCGATCTTGTCCATGTAGAAGACCGCGCTCGGGTCGAACATGGCGCCGCGCTCGGCCACCGCCAGCACCGCGATCGAGCCGGGCATGCCCTTGCTCATCAGCGTGGTGCCGTCGATCGGGTCGACCGCGACGTCCACCTCCGGGCCGGTGCCGTCACCGACCTGCTCGCCGTTGAAGAGCATCGGCGCCTCGTCCTTCTCACCCTCGCCGATCACCACGACGCCGCGCATCTGGATCGAGTTGATGAGTTTTCGCATGGCGTCGACGGCGGCGCCGTCACCGCCGTTCTTGTCGCCGCGGCCGACCCAACGGCCGGCCGCCATCGCGGCGGCTTCGGTCACACGGACCAGGTCGAGAGCGATGTTGCGGTCGAGGTCCTGGGGGACTCGGGCGGGCACGGCGGCCTCCTCGCGACGTTGCGGGGCTGGTTGGTTACCCGATCCTGGCATTAGAGGCCGCGCCAAGTCTCGGTTCAGCGACATGGTTAACAATGGGTTGGTGGAACCCGCATCGCCCCCGCAGTCGCAGCCCGTCCCCGCCGCCGAACCCGCCGCTCCCCGGCTCGCCGCACGGGAGGCCCGCCGGCCGCGTGACATGTTCCTGTCGCTGGCGGTGCTGCTCGTGCCGATCGCGCTGATGCTGACCTTCTACCGGCTGGTCCTCGACGGCGACAAGCCGATCACGGTCGACCCGAGCTCGGCGATCCAGCAGGCGTCGCAGGTGTTCACCGTGGCGCAGCCGACCGGCCTGGGCGACGACTGGCACGTCTCGTCGGCCTCCTTCCGCCGCGCGGACGACGGGGCGACGCTGCGCATCGGTTACGTCGACCCGGACGACGACCCGATCCTGCTGGTGCAGAGCACGGTGCCGGCCGCCACCCTGGTCCCGGCCGAGGTCGGCAAGGAGGGCAAGCGGATCGGCGCCTACCGCACCGACGACCGGACCTGGCTGCGTTACTCCGGCCGGCCCGGCGAGACCGCGCTGATCCTCAGTGAGCCGAACCGGACCGTGGTCATCGTCGGCAACACCGACCAGAAGAACCTGGACACGCTGGCCGCCGCCCTCTCCTGACCGGCCACGCTGGCCGCCGCCCTCTCCTGACCGGCCACGCTGGCCGCCGCCCTCTCCTGACCGGCCACGCTGGCCGCCGTGCTCTGGCCGGCCACGCTGGCCGCCGTGCTCTGGCCGGCCACGCTGGGTATTCGCCGCGCTGTGCCGGTCGCTGGGCAGCGTGGCTGGTCGCTGCGCTATTCGGCGCGGGCGGCCCGGGCCGCCTCGATGCGCTCGCGGGCGCCCTCCAGCCAGCGCTGGCAGATGTCGGCGAGTTTCTCGCCGCGCTCCCAGAGCGCCAGCGACTCCTCCAGGCTGCCGCCGCCCTGCTCCAGCCGCTCCACCACGGTGGCCAGCTCGGTGCGGGCCTGCTCGTAGCTGAGCTTCTCGTCGGTCATTGCCTCTCCTCTGCCGCGGTTGCCTGAAGCTCGCCGTCGGCGAGCCGGATCCGAAGAAGGTCACCGGCCGCCACCTCGTCGGCGGCGCGGACGACGTGGCCGTCGGCGCGCTGCACGATTGCATATCCCCGCTGCAGGGTCGCGGCCGGCGACAGCGCGCGCAGCCGGGCCACCGTGTGCCGCAGCTCGTCGTCGGCGCGGCGGACGCGGTGCTCCAGGCTGCGCCCGGCCCGGTCACGCAGCGCGGTCACCTCGGCGGCCCGCTGGTCGATCAGCGACTCCGGCCGGGCCAGCACCGGCCGGGAACGCCAGGCCTCGATCCGCTGCCGCTCCCGGTCGATCATGCCGAGCACCGCCCGGTCCAGCCGGGCCCGGGCGTGCTCCATCAGGCGCAGCTCGTCGGCGAGGTCGGGCACGATCCGCTTGGCGGCGTCGGTCGGGGTGGAGGCGCGCAGGTCGGCCACGTAGTCGAGCAGCGGCGCGTCGGTCTCGTGGCCGATCGCGCTCACCACCGGGGTGCGGGCGCCGAACACCGCCCGGCACAGCGCCTCGTCGGAGAACGGCAGCAGATCCTCCACGCTGCCGCCGCCGCGCGCGATGACGATCACGTCGATCGTGTCGTCGTTGTCGAGCACCTTGAGCGCGTCGATCATCTGCGGCACCGCGGTCGGACCCTGCACCGGCACGTTGATCACCCGGAACTCCACGGCCGGCCAGCGCCGCCGCGTGTTCATCAGCACATCGCGCTCGGCGGCGCTGGCCCGGCCCGTGATCAGCCCGATCCGGCCGGGCAGGAACGGCAGCCGCCGCTTGCGCTCGCGGGCGAACAGGCCCTCCGCGGCGAGCAGGCGTTTCAGTTTCTCCAGCCGGGCCAGCAGCTCACCGAGACCAACCTGGCGGATCTCGTCGGCGCGCAGGCTCAGCGTGCCCCGGTTGGGATAGAACTCCGGCTTGGCGTGCAGCGTGACCCGGGCGCCCTCGGCGAGGTCGGGAGCGCCCGCGTCGAGCACGTCGCGGTGCGCGGTGACGGTCAGGCTCAGGTCGGCGGACGGGTCGCGCAGGGTCAGGAACACCACGCCGGAGCCCGGCCGCCGGCTGATCTGCGCCACCTGCCCGTCGACCCACACCCAGCCCAGCTTCGCGATCCAGGCCCCGATCTTCTGGCTGACCACGCGCACCGGCCACGGCTCGTCGGCGCTGCTCTTGGCCGGGCTCTTGTCCGCGTCAGGCTGTGTCACCCGGCCAGATTAGGTCAGCCCACCGACATTCTCGGCGGTGCGATCCGGGGTGGCGGCGTACGCGCGTGGCTCGGCGTGCCCGCGGTAGTGGCTCAGATCCACCGGAGTGCGCCGCTCCGGCAGCCGCCGCTCCACCAGCGTGACCGCGCTCAGCAGCAGCAGCCCGGCGCAGCCCCAGAAGATCACGTCGATGATCAGGTACTTCGCGTCCACGTGCGGGCCGTCGCCGGTGCCTAGGAACGGATAGGGAAATCCCCGCCGTTCGGGGTACGCCGCCAGGCAGCACCGCTGCGTGACCGGCAGCGCGCTGAGCACCAGCCCGGCCGGCGCCACCGGCCCGGCGATCAGATATCCCGCCCGGCTCGGCGCGATGCGGTGCCGGGTCAGCAGCAGCATCCCGCCGAGCGCCAGCACCACGTGGAAGATCAGGTACGCCGGGGTCAGCCCACCGTCCATTTCGACGGCCAGATTCAGCAGCCCGATGCCGAGGAAGAACCAGCCGGTCATCACCCGCAGCACGGCCGGGATCGAGGGCCACAGGCCGGCGCCGTGCCCGTCCTCGCCCACCATGAACCGAGTATCCCGCCCGTTCTGCACTTTTCGTTGTGAAACCGACCGATCGGCCGGCGGCTGTGGCGCTGATCGCAGCCGAGCAGCCCCCGCACCCGGCCACGTACCATGGCCGGGTGACTGAACCTCGTAAGCGGGTGTTGCTCGCCAAGCCGCGTGGCTACTGCGCCGGTGTCGACCGCGCCGTGCAGACCGTCGAGGAGGCGCTGAAGCTCTACGGCGCCCCGGTCTACGTGCGCAAGCAGATCGTGCACAACAAGCACGTGGTGAGCACGCTGGAAGCCCGTGGGGCGATCTTCGTCGAGGAGAACTACGAGGTGCCCGAGGGCGCCACCGTGGTCTTCTCCGCCCACGGCGTGGCGCCCGAGGTGCACGACCAGGCCCGCGAGCGCAACCTGAAGGCGATCGACGCCACCTGCCCGCTGGTGACGAAGGTGCACCACGAGGCCCGCCGCTTCGCCGCGGAGGACTACGACATCCTGCTGATCGGCCACGAGGGCCACGAGGAGGTCATCGGCACCTCCGGCGAGGCCCCCGCGCACATCCAGCTCGTCGACGGCCCCGACGACGTGGACAACGTCGTGGTCCGCGACCCGGCCAAGGTCGTCTGGCTGTCGCAGACCACCCTGTCGGTCGACGAGACGATGGAGACCGTGGCCCGGCTCAAGACCCGGCTGCCGCTGCTGCAGTCCCCGCCGAGCGACGACATCTGCTACGCCACCTCCAACCGGCAGCACGTGATCAAGGAGATCGCGCCGGAGTGCGACGTGGTGATCGTGGTCGGCTCGACCAACTCGTCCAACTCGGTGCGGCTGGTCGAGGTCGCCCTCGGCGCCGGCGCGCGGGCCGGGCACCTGGTCGACTACGCCTCCGAGATCCAGGACGAGTGGCTGGAGGGCGCCACCACGGTCGGTGTCTCGTCCGGCGCCAGCGTCCCCGACGAGCTGGTCATGGAGGTGCTCGCGCACCTCGCCGACCGCGGCTTCGGCGAGGTCACCGAGTTCACCACCGCCGAGGAGCGCCTCACCTTCTCCCTGCCGCAGGAGCTGCGGCGCGACATGAAGGCCGCGGCCGCGGCACGGGCTAGCTGAGCTCCGGCGCCTGCGGCTGCCGGGGCGTCAACTCCACCTGTACGGGCGGGGGCAGCTCGTCGTCGGCCACCCCCATCTCGGCGAGTTTGCGGGCGCTCACCAGCACCCGTGACTCCAGCGAGCCGACCGCCCGGTTGTACGCGGTGACCGCCCCGCCCAGCGCCGACCCGAGCTTGTCCACGTGGTCGCCGAGGGTGGACAGCCGCCCGTACAGCTCCCGGGCCAGGCCGTGCACGGCGGCCGCGTTGCGGGTCAGCGCCTCCTGCCGCCACGAGTAGGCGACCGTCCGCAGCATCGCGATCAGCGTCGCCGGGGTGGCCAGCACCACGTTGCGGCGGAACGCGTACTCCATCAGCGTCGGATCCCGCTGCAGCGCCGCGTCCAGGAACGGGTCGGCCGGCACGAACAGCACCACGAAGTCGGGTGTCGACTCGAACGCCGTCCAGTACCGCTTGCCGGACAGCGAGTCGACGTGCGCCCGCAGGTGCCGGGCGTGCTGGTCCAGGCTGGCGTCGCGTTCCGGCTCGTTGCGGGCCTCCATCGCGGACAGGTAGCCCTCCAGCGGCGCCTTCGCGTCGACCACCACACTGCGGCCGCCGTGCAGCCGCACCACCAGGTCGGGCCGGACCCCCTGCTGGTCGGTGGACCCGGTGACCTGCTCGGCGAAGTCGCAGTGCTCCAGCAACCCGGCCGCCTCCACGATGCGCCGTAGCTGATGCTCACCCCACCGGCCGCGCACCTGCGGCGCGCGCAGCGCGGCCACCAGCTGCCGGGTCTCCATCCGCAGCTCACCGGAGACCACACCCATGGCCCGCACCTGCTCACGCAACTCCGCGTACGCGTCCACCCGGTCGTGCTCGAGCTGCGCCACCCGCTCCTCGTAGCGTCGCAGCGTGTCGTGCAGCGGCGCCACCGCGCGGGCCACCGCCTCCTGCGACTGCGCGGTCGCCTCATAGGACAGTGCCCGCAGCGACTGCTCCAGCCGCTGCTCGCCGTCGCGGGCCGCCGCCAGGGTGGCCTCCAGCCGGGCGATGTCGGTGGCGGCGCGGGCCCGGGCGGCCAGCCAGCCCAGGGCGGCGCCGGCCACCAGGCAGACCAGAATCACGGCCAGTGTCGAGAACGTCACCACCGCAGATTGCCAGAAAGGTCGGACACGACTCGCGGAGGTACCGTGGAAAACATGACGAGCGTGTTGCTGATCCTGGCCATTGTGGCGGTGGTCGTGCTGGTCATCGCCGCGACACAGCGCAGCGGGCAGGCGCGCCGGCAGACCCAGCTCGAGGACGCCCGGGCCGAGGCGCAGCGGTGGTATGAGCGGCTCGGCGGCCAGGTGATGAACCTCAACTCCGACGACCCGGCGGCCCGGCAGGCGCTCGCTGACGCGAGCGAGCGTTACAACGCGGCCGGCGGCCAGCTTCAGCAGGCCAACACGGTCCGGCAGTTCGAGCTCGCCCGGGAGTCGGCCCTCGAGGGGCTGGCGTACGTGCGGGCCGCCCGCACCGCGATGGGCATCGACCCGGGGCCTGAGCTGCCGCAGCTCGCCGGCTCGCAGGGCACCGGTCACCTCACCCAGGACCGCGAGGTCACCGTGCAGGGGCACGCCTACAAGGCGGGCCCGCGGCCGGGACCGGACACGCCGTACTACTACCCCGGCGGCCGGGTGCAGGGCCGTCCGGTCCCCGCCGGCTGGTATTCGACTCCGGTGTGGAAGACCGCGCTCGGTGCGGGCGCCGGCGTCCTGGGCGGCATGCTGATCTTCGACGCGCTGTTCTCACCCGGCTTCGGCTACGACGGCGACTTCGGCGACCCCGGCAGCGATTTCGGCGACGGCGGCGACTTCACCGGCGGCGACTTCGGCGGAGACTTCGACTTCTGAGCCCGCCGGCGCCCTTCCGCGCTTGCCGGCGGCCTTCCGCCCGCGGCGTTTCGCCTCGCCTGCGGCTTCCCGCCTTGCCGGCGGCTTCCCGCCTTGCCGGCGGCTTCCCGCCTTGCCGGCGGCTTCCCGCCTTGCCGGCGGCTTGCCGCCCCGCGGGCTTTCGCCTTGCTGGCGGCTTCCCGCCTCGCCTGGGGCTTCAGCTTGCGGCTTTTTGGCGGCTTCTAGGGTTTGCCGGCGGCGCGCATCCGCCGGTCCAGCTCGCGGCGTAGCGCAGCGGGGCTCGGCCAGATCTGCGTCAGGTCGGCGGTGAAGGCCGGGCCGCGCGGGGTGTCGACCAGGGTCGGCTCACCGTGGTCCGGGCCCTGCACCGGGTGCACGCTGTCCAGGTCGGCCGGCACGACTTCGAGGACGGTGCGCAGCCCGTCCCGGCGGACCACCACAGCGGTGATGTCCGCCCAGTCCAGCAGGATCGGGTCACTGTCCTGCGCGGCCAACTCCAGGCCGCCGGCCGAGACCCGCACCCAGGTGGGCAGCGCCGCCCGCGCGGACAGCGCGTAGGCGCCGGCCACCACGGCGCCGATGACCACCGCCTGGAGGCTGGCGACCCACCACGGGTCGCCGGTGTCGCCGGCTATCCAGCCGACCACCGGCGACACCGCGACATAGGCCACCATCAGCGCCAGGAACACCACGGTGAAGGTCCGGGCCGGCGAGGACCGGAACAGTACCGCGTCCCTGGCCGGAGCCTCGACCTCCTCCGGTGCGATCGACATGCCTCCTATGGTGAACCACCCGGCCCTCCCGCTACCGGGGTTTGGCCAGGTCAGCGTCAGGTCACGTCAGCTCAGAAGGCACAGGCGATAACCAGCTCGGGTGTGCGGTCACGCAGCAGGTCGAGTTTCGTGATCCGGCCGGCCGCCCGGAAATCACCGTCGATCAGCTCCAGCCGGTCGAGCACCTCCGCCGGCCCGAGCGCCTCGGCGAGCGGCACCTCCGTCTTCATGGACAGCTTGCGGTCGGACTTGGCCCGCCGCACCTGGCGCAGCGCCTCACCGGCCAGATCGAGCAGCGACGGGTCTCCCTCCGGCGCGACCCTGGTCAGCTCATACGTCGTCGGCCAGGTGGCCTGGTGCACCGATCCATAGCGCCACCAGGACCAGACCTCCTCGGTGACGTAGGGCAGGAACGGCGCGAACAGCCGCAGCTGCACCGACAACCCGGCGGCCAGCGCGGCGCGGGCCGAGTCGGCGCCCGGCCCCGACCCGTACGCCCGGTCCTTGACCAGCTCGATGTAGTCGTCGCAGAACGTCCAGAAGAACGTCTCGGCCGCCTGCAGCGCATCGGTGTGCTGGTATTGCTCGAACGCGCTGGTCGCGTCGGTCAGCACCTGCGCCAGCCGGCCGAGCATGGCCCGGTCGAGCGGCTCGGTGACCGGCTGCCGCAACGCCTGCTCCGCGCCCAGCCCGAGCGCGAACCTCGACGCGTTGAGCAGCTTGGTCGCGAGCCGCCGCCCGACCTTGAGCTGGGCGGGCTCGAACGCCAGGTCGGCGCCGGGCCGCCCGCCCGCCGCCCAGTAACGGACCGCGTCCGACCCGAACTGCTCCAGCAGGGCGATCGGGGTGACCACGTCGTTCCCCTGCGACTTGGAGATCTTCTTGTGGTCCGGGTCGAGGATCCAGCCGGACAGCACGGCCCGTTTCCACGGCAGCACGTCGGCCAGCTGGTCGGCGCGCAGCACCGAGGAGAACAACCAGGTCCGGATGATCTCCTGGCCCTGCGGCCGCAGATCCATCGGGAAGACCCGCCGGTGCAGGTCGTCGTCGGTGCTCCAGCCCGTGACGATCTGCGGGCTCAGCGACGACGTCGCCCACGTGTCCATGACGTCGGGATCGGCGGTGAAGCCGCCCGGGACGCCCCGCTGCTGCTCGGTGAACCCGGGCGGGCACTCCGAGGACGGGTCGACCGGCAGCGTCGAATCGTCCGGTATGAGAAGCTGGTCGTAATCCGGCTCGCCAGCGTCGTCGAGCCGGTACCAGATCGGGATCGGCACGCCGAAGAACCGCTGCCGGCTGATCAGCCAGTCCCCGGTCAAACCGTTCACCCAATGCTCGTACCGATGGCGCATGCTCTCCGGGACCCACTGCAGCTCCCGGCCGCGCGCCAGCAGGCGCTCGCGAAGCTGGGCGTCGCGCCCACCGTTACGGATGAACCACTGCCGGCTGGTGACGATCTCCAGCGGCGAGTCGCCCTTCTCGTAGAACTTGACCGGATGCGTGACCGGCCGCGGCTCGCCGAGCAGATCACCGGACTCCCGCAGCAGCCGCACCATCTCGCGGCGGGCCGCCGTGACGGTCAACCCGGCGAACCCCTGATAGGCCGCGGCGGGAACCCCGGCCGGCCGATCCGGCAGGAACCGCCCGTCCCGGCCGAGCACGACCCGCGTCTCCAGGCCGAGATCGCGCCACCAGGTGACATCGGCCAGATCGCCGAACGTGCAGACCATCGCGATGCCGGTGCCCTTGTCCGGGTCGGCCAGCGGATGCTCCCGAACCGGGACCTCGACGTCGAAGAACGGAGTCCGCACCGAGGTCAGCCCGGCGAACCGCGGATCACCGGGGTGATGGACCAGCGCGACACACGCCGGCAGCAACTCGGGCCGGGTCGTGTCGACCTCGACGGGGCCGGCCGGCCCGTGGAAACGCAGCAGATGGAACGCGCCCTGCCGCTTGCGGTCCTCCAGCTCGGCCTGCGCGACCGCCGTGCGGAAACCGACGTCCCACAACGTCGGCGCCTCCGCGGTGTAGGCCTCACCCCGGGCCAGGTTTGCCAGGAACGCCCGCTGCGAGACCGCCCGGGCCTTGTCGCCGATCGTCGTGTAGGTCAGGTCCCAGTCGACGGACAGACCCAGCCGGCGCCACAGCGCCTCGAACGCCTTCTCGTCCTCGACGGTCAGCCGGCCGCACAACTCGACGAAATTGCGCCGGGAGATCGAAATCGGCTCCTTCGGCGCCGACGCCGGTGGCTGCCAGTGCGGGTCGTAGGGCAGCGCCGGATCACACCGGACCCCGAACAGGTTCTGCACCCGCCGCTCGGTGGGCAGCCCGTTGTCGTCCCAGCCCATCGGGTAGAAGACGGTCTTGCCGCGCATCCGCTGGAACCGCGCGACCGTGTCGGTGTGCGTGTAGGAGAAGACGTGGCCGATGTGCAACGAGCCCGATACGGTCGGGGGAGGTGTGTCGATCGCATACACATCCGCCCGCTCCTTGGAACGGTCGAAAGCGTATGCACCCTCCTCCTGCCAGCGCGGCGCCCACTTCTCCTCGAGCCCGTCCAGCGACGGCCGCTCGGGGAGCCCCTGGCGCCCTGTTCCCGTATCAGTCATGCCGGTCAGCGTAGGACCGGCGACCCGCCCGCGGCGAGACCTTTTAACCGCCTGTGGACAACGCGTCAGCCCTGGTCGGACGCGGCACCCGGGCGGCGAGCCGGTCCCACCCGATCAACAGGGCGGCCAGCACCGCGAAATAGCCGCCCAGGATGACCATCTGCATCGTCACCCCGCCGTAGCCGCCGTGCACACCCGGATCGAGGAACGGATACGGGTACCGGTACGGCGCGGCCGGGAACACGATCGCCCGGAAGACCGCGACCACCCCGTAGCCCAGCGGGAAGAGCAGCCAGAGCGGAAGATCGCGCCAGGGCACCCGGCGGCGGGGCCCGAACGCCATCCAGTCCGCCACCACCATCAGCGGAACCACGTAGTGCACGAGGAACTGCGACCAGTTCGCCAGTGCGGCTGCCGGGTCAGGATCGGTCAGGCCGGGCAGCGGGCTCGCCCCGTGGTTGAGGACGAAGTGCGAGATCAGGCAGGTGATCAGAATCCACAGGGTGACCGGGCCGCGCAGCCGTGGGGCGGGGGCTTCGGTGCTCTGCCGCCGCACCATCCAGTAGACGGCGCCGGCGAAGTAGCCGAGGACGATCAGATTGCTCTGACAGGTGTAGAAGATGATCCGGTGCTCGCCGGTCAGCAAGCCGGCCACCGCGCAGACGACGATGGCTGCCCGCCACCACAGCTGTGGGCTGAGATAGATCGACACCGAGCCTCCAAGTCACCGGGTCGATCATGGTAAGCGCCCCCTCCCGTCAGGCCATACGCCGGTCAGGCGGAGCTTCACCGACGCCGGAGGCGACGGGACGGGGCCGGGAACCGGGCGGGAGGCGCCCACCTGGACCACCTGGACCGGCCCGGCGGTCGCGGCGCCTGGGGTGACCAGGCGCCCGGATCGCGCGAGAGGCAGAGCCCCGTAGTTGCGGTTGGGGAGCCGATACCCGTACGAAGGATCAGTTGGCGGCCTCGTGTTGCAGCAGCCAGGACTTGACCGGCAGGCCCCAGCGATATCCGCCGAGGGAACCGTCCGTGCGCAGCACGCGGTGACACGGCAGGAACAGCGCAACCGCGTTGCGGGCGCAGGCGGAAGCGGCCGCGCGGATGGCGGTGGGGCGGCCGGCGAGCTCGGCATAACGGGTGTAGGTGACCGGGGCGCCCGGCTTGATCTGCCGCATCACCTCCCAGGCGTGCACCATGAACTCGCCGCGGCTGTGCTGCTCCACGACGACGCCGTCCAGCGCGGTCAGGTCGCCGGCCAGATAGTCACGCACCGCGGCGCGGACGGGGCCGACGTCGTCGTTCTCCTCCACGGGAGCGGCCAGGGCCGGGTGCACGAGTCTCATCAGCTCGGGCACGTCGGTGGTGAAACCGGAGGCGCGGACCGCACCCGTGTCTGTGGTGATCACGGTGAACGGGCCGACGGGAGTGTCCATGGTCGAGTGACGCAGCATCTTCTTCTCCTCACACGGGGGATCCAGCGTGGCCCACCGCGCGCGATCTTGCGCACGGGCCTGTGGACAACGCGGGATTGTGGACAACGGTCCGCGCGGGTTTCGGCGCGGGTAGGTTTCGCTCAGGCCGCACGCCAGAGGCGGATCAGGGCGTAAGAGCGCCAGGGCCGCCAGCGTTCGGCGTGCTTCGCGAGAGATCGGGGGGTTTCGGGCAGGCCGAGTGCCGCGGCGCCGCGGCGGGCGGCCAGGTCCGTTTCGAGGAAGACGTCGGGGTCGCCGGTGGCGCGCATGGCGACGTAACCGGCGGTCCAGGGTCCGATGCCGGGCAGTTCGGTCAGCCGGGCGACGGTTTCGGCGCGGTCGGCGCCGGGTTCCAGGTCGAGTTTGCCGTCGGCCACGGCTTCGGCCAGGGCGCGGATGGTGGCGCGGCGGCTGGCCGGCATGCCGAAAGCGGAGTCGGGAAGGGCGGCGATCACGTCGGCGCGGGGAAAACCGGTGAGCGGCTCAGCAGGCAAGGTGGCGGTGGACTCGGGGGAGGGGGAGGGGCCCTCGGAGAGGCCCCCGGAGCGGCCCTCGCCGGCGGCACCAGCGGCGGCCCGCAGGATCCGGTGCAGCGTGGTCCGAGCCCCCGCCACACTCACCTGCTGCCCCACCACCGCCCGCACCGCCATCTCGAACCCGTCGACCGCCCGCGGCACCCGGACCCCGGGCTCCTTGCGCACCACGGCCTCCAGCGCCGGATCCGCCCCCAGCATCCCGTCGACCGCCACCGGGTCCGCGTCCAGATCGAACAGCCGCCGGCATCGTGCCACCGCCGGCGCCAGGTCCCGCACGTCGCTGAGGCGCAGCGTCGCGTGCACCCACCGCTCACCCGGCCGCAGCGCCACGCTGGCGCTCCCGTGCGGCAGCAGCATGCCCCGCCGGTACGTCTCACCGTCCAGTTCGTCCACTCCCGGCAGGGTCCGGGCGCCCAGAAACTCCATGATCGACCCCGCGTGCAGCGGCGGCCGGTACGCCAGCCGCAGGTTGATCACTCCCGCTTCGGCCCGCCCGGTCGGCCGGTTCTCCCGCAGCCGGCTCGGCGAACTGGCATAGACCTCGAGCATCGTGTCGTTGAACTGCCGCACGCTGCCGAATCCGGCCGCGAACGCGATGTCCGCCAGCCCGAGGTCGGTGGTTTCGACGAGGATGCGCGCCGTCTGCGCCCGCTGTGCCCGCGCCAGCGCGAGCGGCCCGGCGCCGAGCTCGGCGGTGAGCATCCGGTTGAGGTGCCGTTCGGTGTATCCGAGGCGCCCGGCCAGCCCGGTCACCCCTTCGCGGTCGACGACGCCGTCGCCGATGAGCCGCATGGCGCGGCCGACCGTGTCGGCCCGGGTGTCCCATTCCGGGGAGCCGGGCGCGGCGTCGGGCCGGCATCGGCGGCAGGCGCGGAACCCGGCCCGCTGGGCGGCGGCCGCGCTGGGGTGGAACGTCACGTTCTCGCGTTTCGGGGTGACGGCCGGGCAGGACGGCCGGCAGTAGATCCCGGTGGTTTTCACGGCCGTGTAGAAGCACCCGTCGAACCGCTGGTCGCGGCTGTCGACGGCCCGGTAGCAACGCTCGAAGTCCAGCTCCATGATGTCGAGTCTGCTCCGGCGAGGGCGGCTTCGGCTGGCGGGATTCGGACATCGACGCCAGCTGTCAACTCTGGTTGACGACACGAGCTTTCGTCAACTACGGTTGACACATGGAGACCTTGGCGAGCAGGACTGACATCCGGTGGCGCGCCTTCGGCGGCGGCCCCAAGGTCGTGCTTCTGCACGGCGGCATGCAGACGTCGGCCAGCTTCACGAAGCTGGCCCGGGCGTTGGCGACCTCGTTCACCGTCTACGTTCCCGACCGGCGCGGCCGCGGCCACAGCGGGCCGGCGGCGCCCGGCCACGGCCTGCGCCGCGAGATCGACGATCTCGCGGCGGTCCTCGACGAGACCGGGGCGCGCAACGTGTTCGGCCTCAGCTCCGGCGCGGTCGTCGCGCTGCGCGCGGCGATGGAGCTGCCCATCGAGCGCCTCGCGCTCTACGAGCCGCCGCTCAAGCACGGCGACCACGACCCGGTCGCCTGGCTGCCGAGGTACGAGAAAGAGCTCGCCCGCAACCGGCGCGCGGCCGCGTTCGTCACGGTCGTCAAGGGCACCGGCGGTCTGCGGTTCGCCCCTCGCGCCGCCGTCATCCCGATGATGGGCCTGGTCATGCGCGCCGGTGAGGGCCGGCAGATCGGCGAGCTGGTGCCCACGATGCGCCTGGACGCGGCGGTCGTGCAGGATGCGGCCGGCCCGCTGAACCTCTACGCGGGTGTGACGGCGGAGACCCTGCTGCTCGGCGGCGAGCGCTCCCCGGCGTACCTGAAAGGGGTGTTGAACGGCCTGGAGCCGGTGCTGCCGCGAGTGCGCCGGGTGACCTTGAGCGGCGTGGGTCATCTGGCCGCTGACAACAGTGGCCGGCCCGGCCTGGTCGCCGCCGAGCTGCGGAAGTTCTTCGGCCCGTAGACTGGCGTTCCGTGAGCCTCACCATCGGAATCGTCGGCCTGCCCAACGTCGGCAAGAGCACCCTGTTCAATGCCCTGACCAAGAATGACGTGCTCGCCGCGAACTACCCGTTCGCGACGATCGAGCCCAACGTCGGCGTGGTCGGGCTGCCGGACGAGCGGCTCGGCAAGCTCGCCGAGCTGTTCGGCAGCGAGAAGATCCTGCCGGCGCCGGTGAGCTTCGTCGACATCGCCGGCCTGGTCCGCGGCGCGTCCAAGGGTCAGGGCCGCGGCAACGCCTTCCTCGCCAACATCCGCGACGCGTCCGCGATCTGCCAGGTGGTGCGCGCCTTCTCCGACCCGAACGTGCTGCACGTCGACGGCAAGGTGTCGCCCGCCGACGACATCGAGACGATCAACACCGAGCTGATCCTCGCCGACCTGCAGACGGTCGAGAAGGCGCTGCCCCGCCTGCAGAAGGAGGCCAAGCTCAAGAAGGAGAAGGCCGCCACGGTGGCCGCGGCCGAGGCCGCGTTCAAGCTGCTCAACGACGGGGTGACCCTCTACCAGGGCGCCGCGGCGGCGGGCGTGGACCTGAGCCTGCTGGGCGAGCTGCACCTGCTCACCACCAAGCCGTTCCTCTACGTCTTCAACGTCGACGAGGCCGAGCTCGGCAACGAGGCGTTCCTCGATGAGCTGCGCGTCCTGGTCGCGCCGGCCGAGGCCGTCTTCATGGACGCGAAGATCGAGTCCGAGCTGATCGAGCTCGACGACGACGAGGCGCTGGAGCTGCTGCAGTCCACCGGCCAGTCCGAGCCCGGCCTGAACCGGCTGATCCGGGTCGGCTTCGAGACGCTCGGCCTGCAGACCTACCTGACCGCCGGCCCGAAGGAGGCCCGCGCCTGGGTGATCCCGGTCGGCGCGACCGCCCCCGAGGCGGCCGGCGTGATCCACTCCGACTTCCAGCGCGGCTTCATCAAGGCCGAGATCGTCAGCTACGACGACCTCATGGCGGCCGGTTCGATGGCCGCGGCCAAGGCCGCCGGCAAGGTGCGCATGGAGGGCAAGGAGTACGTGATGAAGGACGGCGACGTGGTCGAGTTCCGCTTCAACGTGTAGTTCCCGCCCGCCGGGCCGGCTGGTTCAATGATCGCTGTGGAATGGGTGTTCGACGGCGAGATCATCGAGTGGCGCGGCCCGGCACCGTTCTTCTTCGTGGCCATGTCGGAATCCGACAGCGCCGAGCTCAAGGCGGCGGCGCGGTCGCTGATCTACTGGGGTCAGGTTCCGGTGCGGGCCGTCGTCGGGGAGACCGAGTTCCGCACGGCGCTGTTCCCCCGGGAGGGCCGCTATCTGGTGCCGCTCAAGGACGCGGTCCGTGATGCCGAGGGCATCGGCGAGGGCGACGTCGTCACGGTGACGCTGCGGCCGGGCCGGGAGTGACCGTCGTCGTCGCCCCGGACCGGGCGGACCCGGCGGCCGGCCCGGCGATCTTCCTGGCCGGCGGGATCAGCGGCGTCGCCGACTGGCAGAGTGCGGCGATCGACCACCTCGGCACCGCGTGGCCGGTGATCTACAACCCGCGCCGGCCGGATTTCCCGATGCACGACCCGGCCGAGGGCGCCCGGCAGATCCGCTGGGAGTTCGACCACCTGGCGCGGGCCGCGGCGATCCTGTTCTGGTTCTCCGTCGAGACGGTCCAGCCGATCGTCCTGTACGAACTGGGCCGCTGGGCGAACTCCGGCAAGCCGCTGGCGGTGGGCGCCGACCCGGCCTATCCGCGCCGCTTCGACGTGGTCGAGCAGCTGGCGCTGGCCCGTCCCGGCCTCGTCGTTCACTCCGATCTGCCGTCCACCTGCGCCGCCGCGAACGTCCTGGTCAGCGAGCGTTCGTAGCAGACCGAGACGGTCGAGCCGGCGTACGCGCCGAACAGGGGGATCTCGTGGTAGCCCTCGCGCTCGTAGAAGCGCATCGCCTCCGGCTGGGCCGGGCCGGTCTCCAGCCGGATCGTGGTCCAGCCGCGGTCCACCGCGGCCGCCTCCAGGGCGCGCAGGATGGCGGTGGACACACCGCAGCCGCGGCTGCCGGGCGCCACATACATGCGTTTGATCTCGGCGCTGGTCGCGTCGAGGCGGCGGAGGGCGCCGCAGCCGACGGCCTTGCCGGTGCCGTCCAGGGCGACCAGGAAGAGGTCGATGTCGGCGGCGGACGGCGGGGTGCCCGGCTCGTGGTCGGCCGTGCCGTACCGCGCGTCGAGCTCGGCGCGCTGGGCTTCGCGGAGCGCGGTTCCGGCGGGGTCGTCCCACGGGCGCGATTCAATGATCATGGCGATCCTCCAGTCGTAACAAGCGTTACGGTAACATCCGTTACGGATTGAAGGGAGCGACGCGTGTCACGAACAGCGGACCGGTCGGCGCAGGGCGAGGCGCTGTCCCGGGCGGTGTGGAGCGTGCTCGCCGAGCAGGGGCTGGAGCGGCTGACCGTCCGCGCGGTCGCGGCCGCGGCGGGGTGCACCACCGGCCTGGTGATGCACCGGTTCCCGAACCGGCAGGCGCTGCTCCTGCACGCCCGGCAGTTGCTCCACGAGATCACCCGCAGCCGCGTCGAGCGGCTGGAGGCCGAGGCGCCGTCACCGCGCGCGGCGCTGCGCGCGGTGCTGCGGCAGGGGCTGGCGACCGACCCGCAGACCCGGCAGGAGGCGGTGGTCTGGATGGGCTTCCTGGCCGCCGCGGTCTCCGACGAGGACCTGATCGCCGAGCACCGGCGCAACAACCGGGCCTGGCGCACCCGGGTCGAGCGCCTCACCGCGGCCGCCGCGCCCGGCTGGCCGGCCGAGCGGGTCGCCACGGTCGCGCTCGCCCTGATCGCGATGGCCGAGGGCGTCGCCGCCCTCGCGGCCGCCGACCCGGACGCGTTCCCCGCCGCCGAGCAGGAACGCGCGCTCGACGCCACCCTCGGCGCCTACGGCCTGGGGGAGTGAGCGGTCAGAGCAGGAACGCGCGCTCGACGCCACCCTCGGCACCTACGGCCTGGGGGAGTGAGCGGTCAGCGCAGCGCCGGGAAGATCGTCCCGGCGATCACGGCGCCGGCCAGCGCGCCGACCACCACCTGTGCCGGGGTGTGCGCGGTGAGCCGGACCCGGGCCCAGCCGCCGAGCACCACCAGCGGCGCGCCGATCAGCGCCACCGGCCCGTAGACCGCGGTCAGCGCGGCCACCGTGCCGGCCGCGACCCCGGCGTGGATGGACATCTTCCACCAGTGCGTGACGAGCGCGAACACGCCGAGGCCGACGCCGCCGGCGGTGAGCAGGGCGAGCACCTCACGCGGGGCGCCCAGCGCGATCAGCAGCACGAGCCCGGCGACCAGCGACGCCGTACCGAAGATCAGCGGGACGCGGCGGTCGGCGCGTTCCGGGATGTGGTGGTTGGTGAGCCGGCCGGTGCGCACCCCGTGCAGCACGTAACCCAGCGGGATGACCGCTGCGAACAGCGCGCCCGGCAGACCCCACCAGCGGGACACCCCGGGCGTGTCGCCGGCGTGCCAGCCGACGATCAGCAGCAGCGCGGCGACCAGCACCGCCGGAGCGAGCACTTCGGAGACGACGCGGGCGATCCGTTCCCCCGTAGCAGTGTTGAGCACGGCCCCATCATCGCAACCCGGGACCGGAAGAAGCCGCAGGTCGTCAGGTGTCGGAGGCCATGGCGGAGAAAGCGGCGGCCAGCCGTTGCAGGTCGATCTCGCCGAGGTGGTCGAAGATGTGCCGGCGCACGCTGGCCAGGTGCGTCGGCCAGGCCTCCTGCAACCGGGCCAGGCCTTTCTCGGTGAGCACCGCGTTGGCCCCGCGCGCGTCCTCCTCGCAGCGGATGCGCCGCAGATAGCCCAGCGACTCGAGTTTTGCGGCGAGCCGGGTCATGCCGCTCAGTGACATGTCACACGCGGTGGCCAGCTCGCTCATCCGCATCAGCTGGCCGGGGGTCTCGGAGAGGTGCCGCAGCACGGAGTATTCACTGGCGGACATGCGCTGCTCGCGCATCAGATCGGCGTCCAGCGCGCGGGGCATGACCAGCAGGAACCGGCCGAGCGCCCGCATCACGGCCTCTTCCTCCGCGGAGAGCGGGACGAGGCCACCGGGGGCCGGTGACGTGGTGGCGGACATGGCCTCGATCGTACGGCGGCCGCGCACACCAGGGCATCGCCGATTTCTCACCCGCCCGGGCAACGTGAAACGAGCAACGCGCGGCGGTGGTTGCGGGGCTCGCCGGTCAGCATTTCGGGGGACCCGTGGCGGCTTGCGCCGGGCCCGTCGAGAGTCACAATGCTTTGGTGCAAAACCAGACAACTAGTGACTCTTGGCAGCATCTGCTCGAAATGCCACGAAAGTCTTGGTGGGCCCGGTTGCCGTTCGGCATCCGGATGACCGCTGGCGCCGGCGCGCTCCTGCTGGTCATCGGTGGCGGGGCGGCCGGCGTGGCCACCCTGACCGGGGACGACTCGCAGACCCTCGCCGCGCACCAGGGGGCCGCCACCGAGCCCGACCTCGGCGCCCCGCAGCTGGACGAGGACCCGGAAGTGGTCAGCCGGGCGGCCGCGGCCGCCGAGCCGCTGCCCGACCGGCACAGCGCCACGCCCACGCACGCGAGCACCGCCGCCCCGCCGGCCGAGCAGCTCACCCGGGCCCGGGCCGGCCAGGATCGCGCCGACCGGACCGGGCCGCGGCCCACCCGTACGGTCGGCGAACCTGCGGAGCGCAACACGCCCGCCCCGCCGGCCCAGCCCGAGCCGGCGCCGGTCGTCACCACCCGCACCGACGTCGAGACCCGGCCGATCCCGTTCCCCACCCGGCTGGTGCGCGACTCCTCGCTGCCGCGCGGCACCAAGCGCATCCAGGCGCCCGGGGTGCCGGGTCAGGAGACGCTGCGTTACCTGGTGACGCTGGTCGACGGCAAGCCGTCCGACCGCCGGCTGGTCGACACCGCCGTCACCAAGAAGCCGGAGCCGCGCGTGGTGGCCTTCGGCGCCCGCCGCAAGCCGGCCAAGGAATGCGGGCGTGCGCTGCGCCTGTGCGTGCCGCTCGGGCGCTCGGCGGTCTGCCCGGACGGGCGCGGCGAGCAGTCGCAGCCGCCGGCCGGCCAGGAGGCGCGGGAGGAGAGCAGCACCGTCCAGCTGGGCGGCTCGGTCCTGCTCTCCGAGGAGGACCTGGAGCTGCTCAACCCGGAAACCCTCGACGACGTACGCCTGGAACCCGCCACACTGTGTTGAGCGCCACCCGGCGATTGCGCCGCCGGGCCCGGGAGACCACGGTGAACACATGACACTGACCGATGCCGACCTGATCGGGCTCGCCGACCGGCTGGCGTCCGTGCCCGGCGTGGTCGGCGTGGTCCTGGGCGGCAGCCGGGCCCGCAGGACGCACACGCCGGAGTCCGACACCGATCTCGGGCTGTACTACCGGCCCCCGCTCGACACCGGCCGCCTCGGCGAACTGGCCGAGGCGGTCGGCGGGGCCGGCGCCAAGGTGACCGTGCCCGGCGACTGGGGTCCCTGGGTGGACGGCGGCGGCTGGCTGCGGGTGCGCGGCTCGGCAGTGGACTGGATCTACCGCGACCTCGACCGGGTGCACCGCTGCTGGACGGACGCCGAGAAGGGGCGCTACACGTTCCACACCCAGGCCGGGCATCCGCTCGGGGTGCCCGACTTCGCGTACCCGGGGGAGCTGGCCCTGGGCCGGATCCTGTCCGACCCGACCGGGGAGCTGACCACGCTGCAGCGGCGGACCCGGACGTTTCCCCGCCCGCTGGCCGACGCCCTGGTGGCCGGCCTGTGGGAGGCCGACTTCCTGGTCGGCATCGCCCGCAAGGCGGTGTCCCGCGGCGACAGCGCCTATGTCGCCGGTTGCCTGTTCCGGCTGGCCGGGGTCTGCGCGCACGCGCTGCACGGCGCCGCCGGGCAGTGGCTGATCAACGAGAAGGGCGCGGTCGCCGCGGCCGGGGCGCTGCCCGGCGCGCCGGACCGTTTCCAGGCCCGGGTGGACGCCGCATTCGGCGCCGTGAACAGCGACCCGATGCACCTGAGCCTGGCCATCGACATCGCCGCCGATCTCGTGCTGGAGACCTCGGACGCGTGCGCGATGATGTTGCGGTGACCGCCGACGAACCCACGATCCTCGCCACCAGCGCCTCCTTCCGCCGTAACGGATACAGCCTGATGAGCCTGCGCCCGGGCGCGATCCACTACTTCGCCGCGGAGCTGGCGAACGCGCGCGAGGCGCCGAAGATCTGTGTGCTGAACCAGGCCACCGGCGACCCGGAGGCGCAGATCGGCGCGGCCTACGCCGCTTTCGCCGGGTCCGAGTTCGCCATGTCGCACCTGCAGCTGTTCCCGATGCCGAACGTCGACGACATCCGCGCGCACATCCTCGCCCAGGACATCGTGTGGGTCGGCGGCGGCAGCGTCGCCAACCTGTGCGCGGTCTGGCGGGTGCACGGTCTCGACGAGATCCTGTACGAGGCATGGCAGGCCGGCGTGGTGATGGCCGGGGTGTCGGCCGGCTCGATCTGCTGGCACACCGGCGGGACCACCGACAGCTACGGGCTCCAGTTGCGCGAGTTCACCGACGGGCTGGGCTGGCTGCCGTACAGCAACGGGGTGCACTACGACGCCGAGGAGCAGCGCCGGCCGAAGATGCACGAGCTGATCGGCAGAGGTGTCCTGCCGGACGGGTACGCCACCGAGGAGGGCGCCGGCCTGGTCTACCGCGGGACCACGCTGGCCGAGGCGGTGGCCGATCGGGAGGGGGCGCTGGCGTACGAGTTGAGGCGCGCCCCCGACGGCTCGGTCGTGGAGACCACGCTGCCCACCCGGGTTCTGCCGGTTCCGCCGAACTGAGTCCGGCGCGGCCCGCCGTCGATAGGCTGGCGGGGCAGGCGTAACCCGAAGCGGATCGCATCCGTTGGAGGTTCGGAGTCATTCCGTGCCAAAAAGGAGAACGATGTCTGTCGCGCGTGGCGGAGAGGGCGGAAGCTTCCGCTGAAGCCGGACGGTGGCCCTGCCCTCAGTGGAGGGCCACCGTGGCAAGCCCCACCAGCACCGCGGAGAGCAGGAACGCGAAGGCGAAGATGGCGTTCGCCCCGAGCGCGGCGCTCAGCCGATGTGGTTGACCCCCCTCGCCGCCGGTGCCGGGGTCGTAGCCGATCAGCTCGGCAGGGTATCTGCGGGTCAACGGTCGCTGCAGGTGGGTCAGCACCGGTGATCGCCTCCGGGGGGTCGAAGATCGAAGCGCCTGTATCGCTGGGGTGGAACTCCTGGGCCAGCATGCGGCGGCAGCAAATCGGGGAGCAATGGTTACTGGCCGGTAACCGCCGCCGGTGGGCCGGTCTGGCACTGATCGTCCGCTGAATGGGCCGCTGACCTGGGCCGAATGGGCGTCCCGACCAGTGTCAGGTCACTCAATATAGGGATTTGTCGGTAACCCCCGATTGGTCATCATTATGTCGATGATGGCCGAGACACCGTCGAAGTATCAGACCCTGTTCAGGGGCACCCTGAACATCTCGATCGTGCTCATCGGACTGGCCTCCGGCATCGCCCAGCTCGCCGAGATCCCGACCAGCATCGCCCAGTGGGTGCTCACCGCCGTATTCCTGGCCTGCCTGCTCTACTTCGTGGTCCGGCTCTGGCAGCTCGCCTTCGTCGTCAAGATCCGGCAGCTGCGGGGCGAGCTGCTCGACGCGACCAAGGCGCTCACCCTGCAGCGGGCCGGCCACCAGCACTACCTGGACGCCATCCAGCGGATAAGCGACCGGGAGAAGCCGCTGTTCTCCGAGACCCTCGAGGTGCTGGTGACGGTCGGCTCGGACGACGACAGCGACCGCATCGTCGAGAAGCGGGTCACCACCCCGGAGCCGCTGGTCACCCACCGGACCATGCGGCCGATCGTGCCCACCGACGACGACCGGCTGATCCGCGTCGAGGACATCGGGTTCAAGACGATCCGCCCGGTGGCCGGCACGATCACCGCGCTGCCGCTGGAGCAGACCCGCCTGCTGCGGGTGTGGCTGATCTTCGACCCGGCGATGACCACGCCGACCGAGTGGCAGGTCGAGTACCGCCCGAAGGGCCTGTGGCGGCCGCTGCGCGAACGCGGCTGGGACCAGCTCGTCTGGGAGGACCGGTTGCCCACCGCCAGCGGCACGCCGTCGGCCTTCACCCGGTTCCAGGTCACCTTCAGCTTCCCGGAGAGCGACCAGCCGCCGAGCGTCAAGGAACGGCAGGGGTACGGGTGGATGGGCGAGCCCACCCGGGACCCGCGCGGCCGGTGGGAGGTGGTGTGGCGCGACGAGAAGCCGGCCGGCCGCCGTTACGTCTGGGATCTCACCCAGGCGGTCAGCTGGCGCGGCTGAGGATCACGTTGTGCACGTAGTGGGCCTTGTCCGAGCCGCGGAACTCGACCTCGTAGACGTGCGTGCCGACCGTGATCGCGATGGTGCCGGAGGAGAAGAACTGGCCCGCCCAGCTCTTGTTGCTGACCACGCTGACGCTGCTGACCTTGGAGTACGGGATGCTGGTGATCGCGAACCGCTTCCCGACGAAGGACCGGTCCTGGATGATGATGCGGCGGGTGGTCAGGCCGATGAAGCCGGTGCCGGCGCCGATGGCGTCGTAGACCGCGAGGATCTCCTCGCCGTCCAGCAGGCCGCTGCGCACCTGTTCGAGCTGACCCTTGTTGTCGTACACCACGTCAGTCATGCGGCGCAGCGTAGCGCCCGGCCGCTTACGGCCGCTCGACCACGGTGCGGTAGAAATCCTCGATCCGGGCCGCGAGCGTTACCTCACCATCGGTAATCGCGGTGCCGTCCTGCGGACCCAGGCAGATCTGAGTGTGACCGTCGATCCGCCGGATGTTCGGCCGAATGTGCAGTGTGTCCGCTGCGACTTTGATGCGTTCGGTCAATGCCGCGTGCTGACTGTCGTCGCAGGCGAGATCCCGGCGGATCTGCACGCCGTCGCGGGTCCATCCACCCAGAAGCGCGAGGGCGTCGCTCAGATAATCGGTGCCGGTGCTCCGGCGTCGTCTAGCCCGCACTTGCCGCACCCCCCTTAGCGTCGTTGCCGGCTTGTGGCCGAACTGTCGCCGTGTCGTCATGGTCGGTGCCCCACAGTTTCGTCCGTTGGGACAGTCATGTCCACGCCCACATATCCGTGTTTGCGTGACGATCAGGGCAGCAACGGGCAACCTGATCGGTGAACTTTTGTGGGATCTTTGAATCCATGCCGTCGGAACAGTACGTCAGGCGCACGTCATCACCCAGGGTGATCGTCGCGGCTGTGATCATCACCGCGGGGCGGGTGCTCGCCTGTCAGCGCAGCGCCCCGCCCGAGGCGGCGGGCAAGTGGGAGTTCCCGGGCGGCAAGGTGGAGCCGGGCGAGACCGAGCACGAGGCGCTGGCCCGCGAATGCGTCGAGGAGCTGGGCGTGCGGGTGAAGGTCGGCGACCGGGTCGGCCCGGACGTGCCGCTGGCCCACGGCCGGGCCGTGCTCCGGGTCTACGCCGTCACCCTGCTCGACGGCGACGTCCCGGCCGCGCTGGAGCACACCTCCATGCGCTGGCTGACCGTGGACCAGCTGGGCAGCGTCCCGTGGCTGCCGGCCGACAAACCGATCGTCGCGGAACTCCCGGCGCTACTTGCCTGAGTACTGCGCCCGCAGCTCGCGCTTGAGGACCTTCATGCTCGGGCCCAGCGGCAGCGACTCGGCGAACCGCACCTGACGCGGGTACTTGTGCTTGCCGAGGTGCTCGCGCGACCACTCGATGAGCTCCTCCTCGGTGAGCCCCTGGTCGGCCAGGACCACCACCGCGCAGACCTCCTCGCCCTGCACCTCGTCGGCCACGCCGATCACCGCGACCTGCTGCACCGCGGGGTGCCGGGCGATGACCTCCTCCACCTCGCGGGGATAGACGTTGAAGCCGCCGCGGATGATCAGGTCCTTGGTGCGGTCGACGATGCTGATGAAGCCCTCGGCGTCGCGCACCCCCAGGTCGCCGGTGCGGAACCAGCCGTCGACCAGGGCCTCCGCGGTCGCCTCCGGCCGGTTCAGATAGCCGGCGAAGACGTTGTGCCCGCGGATCACGATCTCGCCGAGCTCGCCGTCGGGCACGAACTCGATCGCCTCCGGCACCTCCGGCCGGGCGATCTCCACCTCGACGCCCCAGATGGGGTGGCCGACCGTACCCGGCCTGGCGCCGAACGCCGGCTGGTTGGTGGTGGCCGTCGGGGAGGTCTCGGACAGGCCGTAACCCTCCCAGATGGTCGAGCCGAACGCGGCGGCGAACTTCTCCAGCACCGCCACCGGCAGCGACGCGCCGCCGGAGACGCAGAGCTTGAGCTGCGGCAGCTGGTCCGCCTTGGCCGCGGCCTCCAACAGCCCGATGTACATCGTCGGCACGCCGTGGAAGATCGTCACCTGCTCCTTGAGCATCAGCTCGATCGCCGCCTCGCCGGAGAAGCGCGGCAGCAGCACCAGCGTGCCGCCCAGCCGGAAGGTCGCGTTCATGCCGACCGTCTGGCCGAACGTGTGGAACAGCGGCAGGCAGCCCAGCACCACGTCGTCGCCGGTGAGCGGGTGCACGTCGAAGACGTTGACCGCGGCGTTCATCACCAGGTTGAGGTGGGTCAGCATGGCGCCCTTGGGGCTGCCGGTGGTCCCGCTGGTGTAGAGGATCACCGCGACGTCCTCGGCCTCGGTCGTCGCGTAGGTCCGGATCGGCGTGACCCGGCTCGACACCTCCTCCAGCCGGGCCGGCGGGTTCGGCAGGTCGGCCGGCAGCGGGCCGACGTTGACCAGCTTCGTGCCGGTCGCCCGGGCCGCGCCCGCCCCGGCCGCGAGGAAGGCCGAGTGGGTGACCAGCAGGTCGGCGCCGCTGTCGGTGAGCACGTAACCCACCTCCTCGGCGTTGAGCAGCAGCGAGACCGGCACGACGCGGGCGCCGAGGGCCAGGGCCGCGTAGTAGACCCGGGGGAAGTCGGCCACGTTCGGGATCATCACGGCGACCGTGTCACCCCGCTTGATGCCCAGTTCGCGCAGCCCGGCCGCGTACGACCGGGTCTGCTCCCAGAGCTCCGGGTAGGTGATCCGGGCGCCGCCGGCGTCGACCACCGCGACCTTGTCCGGGTAACGGCGCGCGGACTCGGCAAGGATTGTCGCGAGGGACAGCGTCGTCATGCTGAGCCTCCTTCGTAAGCTCGGGGGAGTGATGTGCGTCGCAGCTGTGCTTAAACTAGCGGCGTAAGTTTTTGCGCGTCCAGTGCTGATTTCTCGAAATGCAGGAGTCCCCCATGGCCCGGCCCCGGCAGGCGCTGCTCACCCGTGAGCGGATCGTCGAGGCGGCTGCCGCGCTGATCGACGCGGAAGGCCTCGACGCGCTCTCCATGCGACGGCTCGCCACCGAGCTGGGTGTGCAGGGCCCGTCGCTCTACAACCACTTCGCCACCAAGGCGGAGATCGTCGACGCGGTGGCCGAGGCGGTGGTGGCCGAGGTGGACATCTCCGGCTTCGCCGACAGCGACTGGCGGGAGGGGCTGCGGCTCTGGGCGAAGTCCTACCACGCCGTCCTCGCCGCCCACCCGAACATCGTGCCGGTGCTGGCCACCGGCCCGGGCCGGCGCCCGGCCGGCCTGGCGATGGCCGAGGCCGTCTACGGCGCGCTGATCGACGCCGGCTGGTCCCGGGCCCGCGCCACCCACATCGGCGCGCTGATGCGCTACCTCATCACCGGGTCCGCGCTGGGCTCCTTCGCGCTCGGCTTCGAGGCCGACCCGGCCCTCTACGACGAGCGCTATCCGCACCTGCACCGCGCCCACGAGCTGGCGGCCCACCGCGACGCCGTGGACGAGGGCGCCTTCGAACTCGGGCTGGATCTGTTGATCGCCGGCCTGTCCGACCGCTATGACCAGGGGGTACGCCGATGACGACGTCGGTATTCCGTGACCAGCTCTACATCGGAGGCGCGTGGGTGCCGCCGGACTCGAGCGAGCGGATCCCGGTGGAGAACCCGTACACCGAGGAGGTCTTCGGTCACGTGCCGGCCGGCACCGCCGAGGACGTCAACCTCGCCGTCTCCGCCGCCCGCCAGGCGCTCGACAGCTGGGCGGTCATGCCACCGGCCGAGCGCGGGGCCGCCCTCGGCCGCCTGCACCAGGCCCTCGCGGCTCGCGCCGACGAGATCGCGCACACCGTGGGCCTCGAGCTGGGCACCCCGCTCAAGATCGCCAAGGCGATCCAGGCGGGCCTGCCGCTCACCGTGCTGGCGGGGTACGCCGAACTGGCCGCCCGCCCCGTGACGGAGGAGACCATCGGCAACTCGCTGGTGGTCCACGAACCGGTCGGTGTGGTCGGCGCGATCACCCCGTGGAACTACCCGCTGCACCAGGTGGTGGCGAAGGTCGGCGCCGCCCTGGCCGCCGGCTGCACCGTGGTGCTCAAGCCGAGCGAGCTGACCCCGCTGGTGGCGTACCTGCTGGCCGACGCGGCGCACGAGTCGGGCCTGCCGGCCGGGGTGCTCAACCTGGTCACCGGCACCGGGCCGGAGGTCGGCGCGGCCATCGCCGGGCACCCGGACATCGACATGGTGTCGTTCACCGGCTCCACCGCGACCGGCCGGGCCATCTCGCACGCCGCCGCCGACCGGATCGCCCGCGTCTCGCTGGAGCTGGGCGGCAAGTCCGCCAACGTGATCCTGGAGGACGCCGACCTGGTCAAGGCGGTCAAGGTCGGGGTCGGCAACGCGTTCCTCAACTCCGGGCAGACCTGCACCGCGTGGACCCGGATGCTGGTGCACCGCAGTCACTACGACGAGGCGGTGGAGCTGGCCGCCAAGACCGCGGCCGGCTACACCGTGGGTGACCCGTTCGACCCGGCCACCCGGCTCGGGCCGCTGGCCTCCGCCGGGCAGCGCGAGCGGGTCCGCGGCTTCGTCGAGCGGGCCTCGGCCCGGCTGGTCGCCGGTGGCCTGGACGCGCCGGTGCCGGCCACCGGCCACTTCGTCGCGCCGACCGTCTTCGCCGACGTCGACCCCGGCAGCGAGTTGGCCCAGGAGGAGATCTTCGGCCCGGTGCTGTCGATCATCCCGTTCGGCGACGACGACGAGGCCGTGGCGATCGCCAACGACTCCAGGTACGGCCTGGCCGGCGCGGTCTGGGGCAGCGACGAGCGGGCCCTCGCGGTGGCCCGGCGGATCCGCACCGGAGCGGTCGACGTCAACGGCGGCGCGTTCAACCCGTTCGCGCCGTTCGGTGGTTACAAGCAGTCCGGCATCGGCCGGGAGCTGGGCGCGTACGGCCTGGCGGAGTTCCAGCAGGTGAAGGCGATCCAGCGATGAGTCACTACATGAACGGCCTGGTCGTCCGCGCCGAGGGCGTGCCGGCCGAGATCGTCGAACTGCGGCTGCCCGAGATCGGCCCCGGCCAGGTGCGGGTGCGGATCCGGGCGGCCGGGGTCTGCCACTCCGACCTCTCCATGGTCAACGGCACGCTGCGCCCGCCGCACCCGCTGATCCTCGGGCACGAGGCGGCCGGTGAGGTGCTCGAGATCGGCGACCACGGCAGTGCCGGCCCCGCGGCGGAAAACCGAAGTAACCCCGATGGAAGACGGGCCGCGGTCGGTGACCGGGTGGTGCTCAACTGGCAGCCGGCCTGCCGTAACTGCTGGTTCTGCGAGCACGGCGAGCCGTGGCTGTGCAGCACCTCGCACGGGGTGGCCGCCCTGGAGAACGGGATCACCCTCGACGGCGCCCCGGTGCACGTGACGCTCGGCGTGGGGGCGCTGGCCGAGCAGGTCGTGGTGCCGGAGAACGCGCTCATCCGCGTACCCTCGGATCTTGATTTTGACTCTGCCGCGCTGCTCGGCTGCGCGGTGCTGACCGGCACCGGCGCGGTGCGCAACACCGCCCGGGTGCAGCCCGGCGAGTCCGTGGTGGTGATCGGCCTCGGCGGGGTCGGCCTGTCGGTGGTCTCCGCGGCCCGCGCCGCTGGCGCCGCGCAGGTGATCGCGGTGGACGTCAGCGAGGCGAAGAAGGGCCTGGCCGAGGCGGCCGGCGCCACCGACTTCGTGGTCTCCTCGGAGAACCTGTCGAAGGACATCCGGTCCCGCACGAACAGGCTCGGCGCCGACCACGCGATCGAGTGCGTCGGCCGCGCCTCGACCATCCGCGCCGCCTGGCGCGCCACCCGCACCGGCGGGCAGGTCACCGTGGTCGGGATGGGCGCGGCCGACGACATGGTCCAGCTCAGCGCGCTGGAGATCTTCAGCTCGGCGCGCATCCTGCGCGCCTCGGTGTACGGGCAGGCCGACACCGACCTGGAGGTGCCGTCCCTGGCCCGCGACGTGCTCGACGGCAAGCTCTCGCTGGACCACCTGATCACCGACCGGATCGGCCTGGCCGACGTGCCGGCCGCCTTCGACCGGATGGCCCGCGGCGAGGGCGCCCGCTCGGTGGTGGTTCTCTGACGGTTCGAGGGCTGGCGGCTGCGGCGTTCGGTGGGCCACACTCGTCGGGTGTCGTCCGGTGCCCCCCTGCTGCTCGTCCTCGACGGCAACAGCCTGCTGCACCGGGCCTATCATGCCGCCGCGGCGGAGGGGTTCCTCGACGACGACGGCCGGCCGGTGTGGGCGCTGCGCGGCCTGGTCGGCTTCGTCGCCCGGGCCGCCGCACACCTGCGGCCGGACGCGCTGATCGTCGCGTTCGACTGCCCGGAGCAGTCGGCGCGCCGCCAGGACTATCCCGGTTACAAGGCGCACCGGCCGGACAAGCCGGCCGACCTCACCGAGCAGATCGCCGGTGCGCCGGGCCTGCTGCGGGCCGCCGGAGTCTGCACTGTCGTGCCGCCGGCCTGGGAGGCCGACGACGTGCTGGCCAGCAGCGCCCGGCACGCCCGTGACCAGGGCTGGCGGTCGGTGCTGATGACCAGCGACCGGGACGCGTTCGCCCTGATCGACGAGACCACCTCGGTGCTGCGGGTGCGCAACGGCGGCATGGACGAGGCGGTGCTCGTCGACGGCGCCGGCCTGTCCGCCCTCTACGGCGTCCACCCCGGGCAGTACCGGGACTTCGCCGCCCTGCGCGGCGACCCGTCGGACAACCTGCACGGCGTCCGCCGCTTCGGCACGACCCGGGCGGCCCGGCTGCTCGCCGCGTTCGGCACCGTCGAGGCGGCCTGGAAAGCGCTCGACGACGGTGACCGGGACGCGGTCCGCGAGGTGGTCGGTGCCCAGGCCGCCGAGGAGCTGGCCCGGGCGGCTGCCCGGGAGGCGTTCGAGCGCAACCGGCGGCTCATGCGGATGCGCGACGACCTGCCGGTGCCGTCGCTGGACCGGGCCCGGCTGCCGCTGGACTATCTGACGATCCGCAAGGCGCTGCGCGCCCGGGGCATCAACTTCGGGCCGTCACTGTGGGCGCTGGTCGGCGGGGCCGAACCGCTGGCCGGGGAGGACCCGGCGCCGGAGGCACGCCCCTGGGTGTTCCGCAGCGGGCTGAGCGCGCGCCGCGACCCGACCCCCGGCCAGCTGGCCCTGTTCTGAGCCTGTCGGGTAACTGATGGAGCCCGGCCGGCGAGGGCTGTCATGGTGAGCCGTGCTGCTCGAACGCTCGGAGCACCTGACCGCCCTGCACGCGGCCGCGGACCGGCCGGGCGGAACCCTCGTCCTGCTCGCCGGTGAGGCCGGCGGGGGCAAGACCGCGCTGCTGCGGCAGTTCCGGGCGGAGCGCGGTGACCGCGGGCGGTTCCGCTGGGGCGCCTGCGATCCGCTGTTCACCCCACGGCCGCTCGGGCCGTTCCAGGGGATCGTGCCGGGGGCGCGGCCGCACGAGGTCGCCGCGGCGATCACCGGCGACGCCCGGGACCGGCCGGGACTGATCCTGGTCCTGGAAGACCTGCACTGGGCCGACGAGGCCACCCTGGACGTGCTCAGCCTGCTCGGCCGCCGGATCGAGGGCATCCCGGCCCTGGTCGTCGCCAGCTATCGCGACGACGAGCTGGACCGCGGCCACCCGCTGCGCCGGGTCCTCGGCGAGCTGCACGGCGAACCGGTGTGCCGGCTGCGCGTCGAGCCGCTGTCCCGGGAGGCGGTGGGCCGGCTGGCCGGGCGGGGCGGGGCCGCTCTGCACCGGATCACCGGGGGAAACCCGTTCTTCGTCACCGAGGTGCTGGCCGGCGCCGGCGAGCAGCTGCCGTTGACCGTACGGGACGCGGTGCTGTCCCGTACCGCGCGGCTGAGTCCGGCGGCGACGGCCGCACTGGAGGCGGTGTCGGTCGCCGTGCCGTACGCCGAGCCGCCGTACCCCGGCGGCCTGGACGAGGCGCTGCACGCCGGAATGCTGGAGAGCGTGCCCGGCGGCGTGGCGTTCCGGCACGAGCTGGCCCGGCTCGCCGTCGAGGAGTCACTCGCCCCGCATCGACGGCTCCAGCTGCACCGATCCGTGCTGCGATCACTGCTCGAACAGCCCGGTGACGCCGACCCGCCCGGGACTCACCCGCGCCACAGGACGCGCCCATTACGATCTGCACCGAGTAAAGCGCCACGAACAGGAGTCGGCCATGGCCAAGAACGCC
>NZ_JBEZZB010000031.1:66125-74164 GCF_040638955.1 Actinoplanes sp. NPDC024001 | reverse complement strand
CCCGCCTCGCCGAGCTGCGGGGGCGGCTCGGCGAGGCGATGCGGCGGGCCGACGATCGGGTCGGTCCGATTCTGGGGTACGCGGCAGCGAGCGACTTCCTCGTGCTGCTGCGCCCCGCCTGGTGGGTGCTGCGCGGTTACCTGGCCGCGATGGCCCTGTCCCTGCTCTTCGGCAACTCCGGTTCGCCGACGGGGCTGCTGCCCCGGGTCGAGGACAACGAACTGCTCGGCCTGCTGCTGCTCGCCGCCATGGTGGTCGGCTCCATCTGGCTCGGTCGCCGCGGCCGGCCGGCCAAGCCGCTGAGCCGGTTCGCGTTGGCGGCCGCCACCGCGGGGCTGATGCTCTTCGCCCTGGTCGGGTTCCTCGAGGTGGACAGCGGCAGCCGGCAGTCGGGCTACATGGACGTCAGCTACGTGAACGAGTACGGCGACGTGGACGACGTCTTCGTCTACGACAGCCGGGGCCGGCTGGTGCAGGGCGTGCAGCTCTACGACCAGAACGGCCGGCCGCTCCACTTCGGCGACGACTACTGCGAGGACCCGGCGACCGGCGAGTGGCAATCGAGCCGCCGGCTGGGCTACCCGCGCTGCCCGGAGCAGGCCCCGTTCCTGATGGCCACGCCGAACGAGTCCGGCCCGGTGGCCGACGCCCCGACCGCCGAGCCGTCGGCCGAACCGTCCGAAGCAGCGCCGTCACCGTCCGCCAGCGCCACCGTGACGCCGCCCACAAAGGCCGCCCCCAGCCCGTCCGTCAGCAAGTAAGACCTGGTCGTAGGGTCGCGCGGGAGCGATGGCGATCGCTATCCTCCCGTGCTGGCGGCCGGTGCCCGGTCGTGCCCCTCGACATAAGGACGCCCATGACTGACCCGGTCGTGCCGACCCAGCCCGCCACCGCGGAGACCTCGGAGCCGGCGGCGCCCGAGACCCCGGCCAGGAAGAAACCGGTGGGTAAGGTGCTCGGCATCCTCGGCGGTCTGCTGATCATCGTGGTGATCGCGGCGCTGACGACCGGCCTCGGCAACGTGCTCCGGCCGGACCCGACCGGGGACGCGAAAGCGGGCGACTGCCTCGCCATCACGTCGGCGATGGGTGAGAAGGAGTCCGAGGTCAAGGCCGAGCTCGCCGAGTGCTCCGCGGCGGATGCGAAATACGCCGTGGTGGGCCGGGTCGACGGGGTCCAGGACGTGAAGAGCACCGCCTGCGACGCCACCTTCGACGCGAAGCTCGAGGACGGCGAGGAAGGGTACGTCGTCGCCAGCCCGGAGAGCGGTGGCTATCTGCTCTGCCTGAAGGCGAACGCCTGACCCGGGTGTGCGGCGCTCGGCAGGGGATGTTGTGCTGGTCGGGTGCTTCCGTCCGACGCCTCCCCGCGTACGCCCGATGACGTTGTGGCGCAGGCGGCCTCGGCCGCCTCGCTGAGCGTGCTGGACGCCCGGATCGCGGATTGTTTCGCCTGCCCGCGCCTGGTCGCCTGGCGCACCGACATCGCCGTGACCCGCCGCGCCGCCTTCCGCGACCAGGAGTACTGGGGCCGGCCGGTGCCCGGTTACGGCGTCGCGGACGCGGAGATCGCCATCCTCGGGCTCGCGCCGGCCGCGCACGGCGGCAACCGCACCGGGCGGATCTTCACCGGCGACCGGTCCGGTGACGTGCTCTTCGCCGCGCTGCACCGGGCCGGCCTGGCGAACCAGCCGACCAGCGTCGCCGCCGACGACGGCCTGGAGCTGCGGCACACTCGGATCTTCTCGGCGGTGCGCTGCGCGCCGCCGGACAACAAACCGCTGCCGGCCGAGCGCGACACCTGCGCGCCCTGGGTGCACCGCGAGCTCGACCTGATCCGGCCCACCCTGCGGGTGGTGGTCGCGCTGGGTGCCTTCGCCTGGCAGGCCTGGTGGCCGGCGATGACCGCGGCGTACGGGGTACGCCCGCCCGTGCCCCGGCCGAAATTCGGGCACGGCGCCCATGTCAGCCTGCCCGGCGTCCCCGATCTGCTCGGGTGTTTCCACGTCAGCCAGCAGAACACGTTCACCGGAAAGCTCACTCCGGCGATGTTGGACGGCGTGTTCGCCCGTGCGAAGGCTCTGGCAGGCCTGGCATGATGCGAGCTCTGCCGTTCAACCCCCGATCACGGATCTGAGCCCGCATGGACCTCCCCGCATTCCGCCGATGGTGGCCGCCGGCCGCTGTCGTCGGGCTGCTCTTCGTGCTCTCGCTGGCCGCGACCCGGTCGTCGCCCCAGCTGGACCACATCACTCCCGAGGCGACGCCGACCACGACTCCGCCGCCGCTGCTGCCACCCCGCACCGTGGCCCCCAGCGCCGTGGCCTCGGAGGCGCCGGTTCCGGAGGCGGCCCGCAGCCTGCCCGACTGGCTCGGCAACGCCGCGCTGGCCCTGCTCGCCGTGACGGCGCTCGTGATGATCGTCGTGCTCGGCGTCGCGCTGGTGCGCGAGCGCAAGCGCCGCCGGACCGGCCGCACCGGGCAGCACGGCCGGCGCAGCCAGCCGCGGACCGCGGAGGACCTGGTGGCCGCCCTCGACGCCGGCCTGGAGGAACTCTCCGACGCCGACCGCGACCCGCGCCGCGCGGTGATCGCCTGCTGGGTCCGGCTGGAGGACGCGGCCGCCGCGGCCGGCACGCCCCGGCATCCCGGGGACAGCCCGACCGACCTGGTCGGCCGGCTGCTGGCCGAGCAGCGGGTGGACGCCGGGGTGCTGGCCGCGCTGCTGGAGGTCTACCGCGAGGCGCGGTACGCGACGCACACCGTCGACGACCAGATGCGCCAGCAGGCCCGCTCCGCCCTGGAACGGCTGCGCGCCGACCTGGGCGCCACCCGGGACGGAGCCTTCACATGAGCGACGGGGGACTCGAGGACCTCTTCGGGGTAGCCGAGAAACCGGCCGTCGAGGAGGCGCCGCCGCCCGAGAAGCGCGGCTCGCCGATTCCCCGACTCGTCGGTGAGGCCACCCTGATCGGCCTGACCACCGTGGTCATCGTGGCCGGGCTGCGGGCCGGCGGGGTCAGCATCCCGCTGCTGCTGATCATCGCGGCGCTGGTCGGGCTCCGCCTGATCATGTTCGCGGCCGCCGCGGTCGCGCCGCCGCCGGCGCCCCGGCTGCGCTCCCGGATCGAACCCGCGAAAGCGCAGTCCGTGGACGCGCTGCGGGCCGCCGTTCGCCGCTGGGAGCAGAACCTGGACCGGGCGCACTCGGACCCGGAACTGTATACGCGTAACGTTCTGCCGGTGCTCGCCGAGCTGACCGACGAACGGCTGCGGCTGCGGCACGGCATCACCCGGGCCAGTGATCCCCGCCGCGCCCGGGAGTTGCTCGGGGAGAACCTCTGGTCGGAGCTGTCCGCACCCGGCCGGCGCGGCCTCCGGGCACGCGACATCGAGACCTTCGTCAACGCATTGGAACGACTGTGAGAAAGGCGCGCCGGTGACCCAGGCTCTTCCCCCGTACGAGGTCGGGCGGCTGGCCGGAGCGGTCCTCGACTCCGTCGGCACCGTGGTGGTCGGCAAGCGGGACTCGCTCGAGCTGGTGCTGGCCGGCATCCTGGCCGGCGGGCACGTGCTGCTGGAGGACCTGCCCGGTCTCGGCAAGACACTGACGGCGCGGTCCTTCGCGCAGGCCCTCGGGCTCGACTTCCGCCGCCTGCAGTTCACCCCCGACCTGCTGCCGGCCGACGTCACCGGCTCCTTCCTCTACGACCAGCGCAAGGGCGACTTCGCCTTCCGCGCCGGGCCGGTCTTCACCAACATGCTGCTGGCCGACGAGATCAACCGGACGCCACCGAAGACCCAGGCCGCCCTGCTCGAGGCGATGCAGGAGAAGCAGGTCTCGGTGGAGGGCGTCACCTACCGGCTGGACCCGCCCTTCCACGTGCTCGCCACCGCCAACCCGATCGAGTACGAGGGCACGTACCCGCTGCCCGAGGCCCAGCTGGACCGGTTCATGCTGCGGGTGTCGTTCGGCTATCCCACCGCCGAGGAGGAGTGGGACGTGCTGCGCCGCCGGATGTCGCGGCGCCAGGAGGAGGCCCAGCTCGCCCCGGTGGTCAACTCGCAGACCCTGCAGTCCATGCAGGCCGCGCTGGAGTCGGTCGCGGTGGAGGACTCGATCGGGCGCTACATCGTCGCGCTCACCTCGGCCACCCGTGAGCACGGCGCGGTGCTGGTCGGCTCCTCGCCCCGAGGCTCGCTCGCCCTGCTGCTGCTGGCCCGCGCCCGGGCGGCGATGGCCGGCCGTGACTACGTGGTGCCGGAGGACGTGAAGGACGTCGCCGTCCCCGCCCTGGCACACCGGATCACGCTGCGCCCGGAGATGTGGCTGCGCCAGGTCAACCCGTCGTTCGTGGTGCAGGAGGTGCTTTCGGCCGTGCCGGCCCCGGCTAGTGGCGCGCTCCCCACGTACGCCCGGCATGACTGACTGCACCGAGCGGCACCCAGCCGCAGCCAGCTTCGGCGCTGAGGGCGAGGGCCAGGAAGGCATGCCAATGAGGCACAGTCATGACTGAGAGCCGATCGGAGCGGGTCTGGGTGCCCACCCGGGCACTCGGTCGATCGGTGCTGCTCACCGGCCTGTTGCTGCTGCTCGGCGTGGCGCTCGGCCGGGTCGACCTGGTGCTGCTCGCCGCGCCGTTCGCGATCGGCGCCGCGCTGCACCTGCGCCGGATCCCGACCTCCGCGCCGGAGGTCACCATCACCGCCGACGAGCAGCACATCGTCGAGGGCGGGCAGGTCGAGGCCGGCCTGACCGTCAGCAACCCCGACGAGATCGGGTACGACCTGGTCGTCGTCCGCACCCGTACCTCGCCGTGGCTGCGCCTGGAACAGGCGGACCGGCCGTTCGCGATCACCGTGCCGTCCGACGGCTGGGCCGCGATCGACCTGCCCGGCGAGGCACTGCGCTGGGGCCGGCAGGACGTCGGCCCGGCCGCCGCCCGGGCCGCGGCCTGCGCCGGCCTGCTGACCTCCCGCCCGGTCGTCACCCAGGCCCACGGCGTACGCGTCTATCCGGTCACCGAACCGTTCAACGCCACCGAGGCGATGCCCGCCGCGGCCGGCCTGGTCGGCGCGCACCGCTCGCGCCGGCCCGGCGAGGGCGGCGAGCTGGCCGGCGTCCGCCAGTTCGCCCCGGGCGACCGGCTGCGCCGCATCGACTGGCGGGTCTCGCTGCGCACCCGCGACCTGCACGTCGCCTACACGCTCTCGGACCGTGACGCGGAGGTGCTGCTCCTGCTCGACGTGCTGGGCGAGGTCGGCCTGCCCGGCGGGGTACGCGGCAGCGCCTCGGTCCTGGACACCACGGTCCGGGCGGCCGCCGCGATCGCCGAGCACTACCTGCACCGCGGCGACCGGGTGTCCCTGCTGGAGTACGGCGCCGCCGCCCGCCGCCTGCGCCCGGCCTCCGGCCGCCGTCAGTACCTGACCGTCCTGGAGTGGCTGCTCGACGTCCGGCCCGACCCGGTCGACACCGAGCAGTACGAGAACGTCCTCGCCGCCCACCACGTCTCGTCGTCGGCGCTGGTGGTCGTGCTGACCCCGCTCGTCGACCCGCGCGCCGCCGACATGCTGGCGCAGCTCACCCAGTCCGGCCGCTACACGGTCGCGGTCGACACCCTGCCGCCCGGCGCCGCCCCGCCGGTGCGCAACGAGTGGACCCCGATGGCCACCCGGCTGTGGCGGATCGAACGGGAGAACGTGCTGGGCCGGCTGCGCGAGCACGGCGTACCGGTGGTGGCCTGGGCCGGCGCCGGCAGCCTGGACCTGGTGCTGCGGGACGTGGCCCGGATGGCCTCCGCGCCGAGGGGGCGCTGACGTGCTGACCGCGATCACCCGACGGGTCGAGGGCCTGCGTACCGCGGCGACCCGCGCCACGACCGTACCGATCCTGGTCCGCTGCGGCGTCTGGCTCTGCGGCCTGCTCGCCTTCGGCGTGGCCTTCCCGGCCGAAGTGCTGACCGGCCGCTTCCTGATCCCGCTGGTGCTGATCGCGCTCTGGCCCGCGCTCGCCCCCGGCGGCCGCGGCGGTACGGTCACCGCGCTGGTCGCGGTCGCCGGCTGGATCGCCGACACCGCCGGGTTCGACAGCCGGATCGCCCTGTGGCGGGTGCTGGCCCTGGCCACACTGCTCTATCTGGCGCACACCCTGACCGCGCTCGCCGCCCTCCTGCCCTACGACGCGATGGTCAACCTCGACGTCCCGGGCCTGTGGCTGGCCCGCGCCGGCGCAGTGATCTTGATCTCGGCGGTGGTCATCGTGCTCGCCCTGGGGCTCACCGCTGACCTCGGTGGCGGCCCGTTCCAGTTGGCGACTCTGGTCGGTCTGGCGGCGGCCGTCGGTGTGACACTTCTCCTAGCACACGCAATCCGCCGGAGATAAAAATCCCGGCCAAACTGTGGGTTACGACACTTGACTTTCGTTGGTTGCGATGGTCACAGAACCGCGCACGAAATGGCTCGCGCGCGCGACAATAGGTTCGTGAATCCGCCGCGCATAGTCGTCGTAGGAGCAGGTCACGTCGGGCTTTACGCCGCCCTCCGCCTGTCCAAGAAGCTGAATCGGAATCGGGCCGAGGTTGTCGTCATCGACCCTGTTCCGCACATGACTTACCAGCCGTTCCTGCCTGAGGCAGCGGCTGGGAACATTTCGCCGCGACACGCTGTGGTGCCGCTGCGCCGGGAGCTCAAGAAGTGCCGCATCGTGTCCGGTGAGGTGACCCGGATCGAGCACGCACGCAAGACCGTGACCGTCCAGCCGATCGACGGCCCGGCCTACGAGATGGAGTACGACCACATCATCGTGGCGCCCGGCTCGGTCTCCCGGACCCTGCCGATCCCGGGCCTGAGCGACATGGGTATCGGCCTCAAGACCATCGGTGAGGCCATCTACCTGCGCAACCACATCCTCGACCGGCTGGACGTCGCTGCGGTGACGCCCGACGAGGAGGTGCGCAAGGCGTCGCTCAACTTCGTCTTCGTCGGTGGTGGCTTCGCCGGCATCGAGGCGCTCGCCGAGATGCAGGACGTGGTCTCCGACGCGCTGAAGTACTACCCGGAGCTGGACCCGAAGGAGGTCCACTTCATCCTGGTCGAGGCGACCAACCGGATCCTGCCCGAGGTGGGCCCGGAGATGGGTGCCTACACCGCTCGTCAGCTCGCCGCCCGCGGCGTCGACCTGCGGCTCAGCACCTTCCTCGAGTCCTGCGTCGACGGCAAGGTCGTGCTCTCCGACGGCGACTCGTTCCGTGCCGAGACGCTGGTCTGGACGGCCGGTGTCAAGCCGTCGCCGATGCTGGAGCAGACCGACCTGCCGCGCGGCCCGCGCGGGCACGTCAACTGCCTGCCCACCCTCCAGGTGGCCTCGCTCGAGGGCGAGGTGTGGGAGGGCGCCTGGGCCGCCGGTGACTGCGCCCAGGTGCCGGACCTGACCAACCCGGGTGGCTGGTGCTCGCCGAGCGCCCAGCACGCGGTCCGCCAGGCCACCGTGCTCGCCGACAACATCCGCCAGGTGATCCTCGGCGGTGCGCCGAAGGAGTACCGGCACAAGCACGTCGGTGGCGTCGCCGGCCTGGGCATCAACAAGGGTGTCGCGCACGTCTACGGCATCAAGGTCAAGGGTTACCCGGCGTGGCTGATGCACCGCTTCTACCACGTCAGCCGGATCCCGTCGTTCAACCGCAAGGTCCGGGTGCTTGCCGACTGGGTGCTGGCCTTCCTGCTCAAGCGGGAGACCGTCGCCCTGGGCCAGCTGCACCACCCCCGCGAGGAGTTCACCGAGGTGACCCCGCCGGTGGCGCTGCCGACCGACAAGGTCGGCGCCGGCTCGCGCTGAGGGCGGTCAAGGCCGATTCCGCCGCCCGGGTGGCACCAGCTACGGTGTTCGCAGGCCCGCCCGGGTGGTGGAATGGCAGACACGGCCGCCTTAAAAGCGGCTGCCTTCAAAGGCGTGCGGGTTCGAGACCCGCCCCGGGCACCGGTCTCGGGGGGGGGGGGGGGGGCGCCCGCCCCGCCGGGGTGTGGGGGGGCGGGGTGGAG
>NZ_JBEZZB010000031.1:0-66115 GCF_040638955.1 Actinoplanes sp. NPDC024001 | reverse complement strand
GGGGGTTCCACCCCCCCCCCGGCCACCGGCCCCGCGGCCGCGGCTTGCAGCCGCGACCGCGATGTTGTTCGTACGCCTTCTGACCTGCGATGATATGAGGCACTCTCAGCCTGCTCACAGCGTTGGGGTAGGGCGGGATGTGCGACTTGCCCTTACCCTTGAACGACAGGCACAGCGCCGCAATCTCAAGGGAGGCTGGAAACAGTGAAGACATCGAACCCGGTGCTCTCGCGCCTCGGCCAGGCGGCCGAGCGGGAGCGAGCGGCCGGATACGGGCCGGCCGGTCAGCCGGGCTACGGTCAGCCGGGTTACGGTCAGCCGGCTTACGGCGAGCCTTACCCGACTGCGACGGGCTACCCCGCGTCCCCGCCGGCCGTCGAACCCATGACCATCGACGACGTCGTGGTCAAGACGGTCACGCTGCTCGGCATCACCGGCATCTCCGCGGTCGCCGCGTGGAACCTCATTCCGGACGCGCTGACCAGCGCGGCATGGATCGGCGCGGCCCTGGTCGGCCTCGTGCTCGGTCTGGTCATCTCGTTCATGCGGGTCGCCAACCCCGCACTGGTCGTGACCTATGCGGTCGTCGAAGGCGTCTTCGTCGGCATGGTCAGCAAGTTCTTCGCGGTGATCGCCGGGTTCCAGGGCATCATCCTGCAGGCGGTGGTCGCCACCTTCGGCGTCTTCTTCCTGATGGCCGTGCTCTACCGGGCACGCCTCATCCGGGCGACGCCGAAATTCACCCGAGGGCTGATCGCCGTGATGGGCGGCCTCTTCGCGGTGATGCTGATCAACCTGGTGCTGGCGCTCTTCGGCGTCGAGACCGGGCTGCGGGACAACGGTGCGCTGGGCTACATCTTCAGCCTCGTCTGCATCGTGGTGGCGTCGCTGAGCTTCATCCTCAGCTTCAACGAGATCGAGGAAGGCGTGCGGATGGGTCTCCCGCGCCGCTACTCCTGGACCGCCGCCTTCGGCATCCTGGTCAGCCTCATCTGGCTCTACATCGAGATCCTCCGTCTGCTGTCGTTCCTCCAGGGCGACGACTGACGGCTCGTCACCTAGTCAACACGGCAACGCCCGGTCCGTCTCCCCGCGGACCGGGCGTTGTCCCGTTTCCGGGGTACCCTCGCCGGGTGCCCGAGTTAGCGACCTCCGTCGACCGTCTGCTGAACCTGGTCCACCACTGGGTGGAGACCCGCTGGTCGGCGCCGTCCGGTGCGGGCACCCGCGCCGAGATGGTGCACACGCTGGTGCAGCAGCTCGCCGATCTGGGCGCCGAGGCCGAGCAGCGCCCGTCCCGCCCGGTGCCGCGCCTGCACCACATGGTCCTGCCGGACCAGATCCGCGTGATGACCGACGATCTGCTGGCCGCCAATCCCTCCGCGAACCTGCTCACCCGCGCCACCGCCGAGGTCGACCGGGTTCGCGCCGCGCTCAGCTGAGGGCCGGGGTTCGCGCCGCGCTCAGCTGAGGGTCGGGGTTCGCGCCGCGCTCAGCTGAGGGTCGGGGTTCGCGCCGCGCTCAGCTGAGGGTCAGCGCGAGCGACATCAGTCCTTCCACCGGCCGGAAGCCGGCCGCTGTGTAAAGCGCCAGGGCGGGTTCGTTCTCCGGCTCGGTCTGCAGCGACACCCGGATCGCGCCCGCGGCGCGGGCGTCGGCGATCACCCGCTCCAGCAGGGCACGAGCGGTTCCGGTTCGCCGCTGGTCCGGCGTCACGAAGAGATCGCGTACGAACCAGAAGGTGCCCAGCCGCAGCGAGGCGGGCATGACGGTGCTCGTGATCAAACCGCAGGCGTGTTCGCCGCGGACCGCCACCGACATCGCGAGCCGCCCGATGCCCAGCTGCTCGGTCAGCCATCGCCGGGTGCCCTCCGGGTCAGGGGTCTGGCCGTAGTGCACCCGGTACTCCTCGAAGATCGCCGCGGCCTGGCCCATCATGTCGCCGGCCGGCCGGATCCCGACCGGCGTCATCCCCAGCTCACCGTGGAGAGGCCGCCGAGTTCGGCGACGGCGCTGCGGTCCTCCCGGGCCAGGATCGTCACCATCCGGCTCGCTTCGTCGACGGTCACGTGCCGTCCCAGGGATCTGCTGCTGCGGGCGTCCGGGGATTCCAGCCAGAGCCGCCCGTCGTCCTCGCATCTGACCTGCACCACGGTGCCGGAGCGGGAGGTGAAAGCGGCCCAGTCGCCCGGGGTGTGCAGGCCCGGCGTGGTGAGCAGGGAGAGGGCGTCGGCGAGGGTGTCCAGCCGCGGCGCGCCCGCCCAGCCGCGTGCGGCCGTCTGGAACGTGACGTCGAGGACGTCGGTCTCCGGCGTTCCGGCGACGGTGAGGTCCGCCGGGCGTACCTCCCGGCCGGCGAAGATCGCCTCCAGCGCCGGCCAGGCGGCGAGCCGCGGAACATCCACCGGATGCTTCTCGGCGCGCCTTCCGGCGCCGCTGGCGAGGATTTCGGTGCCGCTGGCGTGCGTGTCGGCGCTGCTGGCGTGCGGTTCGGTGCCGTTGGCGTGCGTGTCGGCGCTGCTGGCGTACGGTTCGGTGCCGTTGGCGTGCGTGTCGGCGCTGCTGGCGTGCGACTCCGTGTCGCCGGCGTGCGTTTCGGCGCTGCTGGCGTGTTTCTCGGTGTCGCTGGCGAGGGTGAGGACGCCGGTGAGCCGGTCCCAGGTGCGGCTGAGCACGAGCCGGTGACCCCTGACGTCCGTGGCCTCCAGCCGGACCTCAATGCCCAGATCCGGCGCCACCTCGGTGAACAGGCGCTCGGCCGGCCACATCCCGGGCTTCTTGACCTTGCGCATCCGACCGCCGGGCCAGTCGTCGAGGAGCCGGGCGTGGGCGCGCGGTTTCGGCTGCCGGTCCCACTCGTTGACCGGCAGCCGCATCAGCTTGCCGGTGGTCTCCTCGAACGCGGCCGTTGTCTCCCCCTCCCGCACCTCGCTGCGGTGCACCGGCACGGCCGCAACGGTCAGCGAGGCGAGTTCGGGGTCGTTGAAGGCCTGCGAAGGGCGGAACACCGCCGCCCGATCGAGGGCGAGCCCGTCGGCCCGCAACTCCGCGACGTGGACGACGCCGCCGAGGTCGCCGGGCATCCGGTCCGCGGTGTCGAGCAGTGTCGCCGCCACGTCCGCCCGGAAGGTGCCCCGTGCGGCCCGCAGCAGCGTGATCACGCCGTCGCGCACCCGGAACACCGTGGTCAGCTCGCCGACGGCCGCACCGAGCCGGACCGTCTCCACGACCACATCGTGCCGCCCGATCCGGGCCGGTGTCGCATCATGGCGCCGGTCGATCCGGATCCGCTCGATGATCTCTTCGTCCCGCACCCGGCCATCCGATCAGAACCCGCCGGAAAAGGACAGGCCCGGCACGTGGTGCGACGTGCCGGGCCCGTGGTCGGGTGGATCAGATGATCAGCTGAGGCGCTCCAGCACCATGGCCATGCCCTGGCCGCCGCCGACGCACATGGTCTCCAGACCGATGCTCTTGTCGTGCCAGTCCAGCGCGTTGAGCAGGGTGCCGGTGATGCGGGCGCCGGTCATGCCGAACGGGTGGCCGACCGCGATCGCGCCGCCGTTGACGTTCAGCTTCTCCAGCGGGATGCCGAGGTCCTTGTAGCTCGGGATGACCTGCGCGGCGAACGCCTCGTTGATCTCGACCAGGTCGACGTCGCCGATGCTCATGCCGGCCCGCTTGAGGGCCTGCTTCGAGGCCTCGACCGGCCCGTACCCCATGATCTCGGGGGAGAGCGCGGTGACGCCGGTGGAGACGATCCGGGCCAGCGGGGTGATGCCCAGCTCGCGGGCCTTGGTGTCGCTCATGATGACCACCGCGGCGGCGCCGTCGTTGAGCGGGCAGCAGTTGCCGGCGGTGACCCGGCCGTCGGGGCGGAAGACCGGCTTGAGGTGGGAGACCGCGTCCAGGGTGACGCCCGGGCGAGGGCCGTCGTCCTTCGACACGACGGTGCCGTCGGGCAGCGTCACCGGGGTGATCTCGCGGTCCCAGAAGCCGTTCGCGATGGCCTTCTCGGCGAGGTTCTGGCTGCGGACGCCGAACTCGTCCATCTCCTCGCGGGAGACGTTCTTGAGCTGGGCGAGGTTCTCGGCGGTGTAGCCCATCCCGATGTAGATGTCCGGCAGCAGGCCGTCCTCGCGCGGGTCGTGCCAGGTTCCGCCGTTCTGCGCGGTGGCGACCGTGCGGGCCTGGGCCTCGGCGAAGTCGGGGTTGGTCCAGCTGCCGCCGACCAGTTCCTGCGCGGCCGAGGGCAGGCCGTCGGAGCTGCCCCGCGCATATCGCGAGACGGTCTCGACGCCGGCCGAGATGAAGATGTCACCCTCGCCGGCCTTGATCGCGTGGAAGGCCATCCGGGTGGTCTGCAGGGACGAGGAACAGTACCGGGTGATCGTGGCACCGGGCAGGCCGTCGAGGCCCAGCTTGGTGGCGACCACGCGGGCCATGTTGAAGCCCTGTTCGCCGCCGGGCAGACCGCAGCCGAGGTAGAGGTCCTCGATGAGTGTGCGGTCGAGCTGCGGCACCTTGTTCAGGGCGGCGTCGACGATCGTGGTGGCGAGATCGTCGGGACGCAGATCCTTCAGCGACCCTTTGTGGGCGCGTCCGATGGGGGAGCGGGCAGTGGCGACGATGACAGCTTCCGGCATGCGCCCAGTTTACTCACCGGTAACATGGTCGGAAGCGCAAATTTGTCACACCCGTCCGACCGCCCCGCCCACCACCCGAAAAGCGGAATTCAAACGCCGCTCAATGCCGCCTTCGCCACCGCCGGATAGAGCGCGTGCGCCCACACCCGGTACCCGTCAGCGGACGGGTGGAAGCCGTCGTAGCAGAGCGTCCCCGCGTCGGCGCGGAACACCGCACCGGTCTCCGCGGCCAGGTCGACCACCACGCCGCCGGCGTCGGTGACCACCTTGGCCTGCGCTTTCGCCATGCGGCGGCCGACCAGCCCGGCGATCTGCCGCAGCGGCGGCGCCAGCGAGCGGGCCGCCCCGAGATCCGGGCAGGTCCCCACGACCACCTGCACGCCGGCCGAGCGCAGCCGCCGGACCGCCTGCCCGAGATGCCCCGCGGCATCTTCCGGACTGCGCCCGGAAGCCGCGTCGTAGGCGCCGATCAGGATCACCGCGACGTCCGGCCGGTCGCCGAGCAGCGCCCGGGCCACCTGGGTGGCGAGGTCGCTGGAGCGCGAGCCGGCCACGCCGACGCTGGAGAGCAGCACGTGCCGCTGACCGGACTCCGGCGTGCCGTCGGCCAGCAGCCGGGCCAGCTGGCCACCGACCGTCTCGGAGAGCCACTCCACGCCGACCCCGACCGCGGCCGAGTCACCGAGCAGGACCAGGCGCAGCGGCGGAGCGTTCTGCGGGCCCATGGACGTGCGCAGGGCCAGGCCCATGGTCGGCTTCGCGTACCGCCGGGCCTTGGCGGCCAGCAGTTCGCCCGCCAGCAGTGCGGCGCCACCCACCGCCCCGGCCAGCAGGCTGGTGGCCGCGGCCTTGCTCAGTCGTTCCGGCAGCCCGGCCATGTCCCGCCTCCCTGCTCGGTTCACTCGGCATCACCCGACTTGATGATCCTCTGGGGTATACCCTACGGCCCCGTCCGGTGGGGCACCGCCGGGAACAGCGGTGGTCCGTGCACCGAACCAGTGCCGCGGCTCGCCGAACCACGGATGCCGGCGCAGCTGCGCCCACCGGCCGGCCGGTCCCCGATCGCGCCCGCCCACCTGGGTCGGGCTGACCTCGGTGCCCGGCGCGCGGACCGCCTCGTCGGCCGCCTCGGGGAGTGTGCGGACCCCCTCGGCGACCGGAACCGCGGCGCGGTCGTCCTCACCGAGGGCGGCCATCACCGTCGGCATCATCACCGCTGCGGCACGTGCGTACCCTTCGGCGGACGGGTGGAAACGATCAGAGCCGAACATCCGCACCGGATCCGCCTCGAACATCGGGCCCAGCAGGTTGCCCATCGACACGGTCCGCCCGCCGGCCTCGACCACCGCCACGGTCTGCGCGGCGGCGAGCTGCCGGCTCCACCGGCGGGCCAGCCAGCGCAGCGGCGGCTTGATCGGCTTGATCGCGCCGATGTCCGGGCAGGTGCCGACGACCACCCGGCAACCGGCGGCGCGCAGCCTGCGCACGGTGTCCGCCAGATGGCGTACGGCCGCGGGGAAGCCCGAGGCGTGGGTGACGTCGTTCCCGCCGATCAGGATGATCGCGAGGTCCGGTGCGTACTCCAGGGCCGCGTCCACCTGGTAGGGCAGGCCGGCCGAGACCGAGCCGACCACGGCCAGCCGGTGCAGCCGGACCGGCCGGCGCAGCCGCCGGGAGATCCCGGTGGCGAAGAGCGCACCGGGCGTCTCGCGGGTACGGTGCACGCCGTACCCCGCCGCCGTCGAGTCGCCGAGAATCACCAGGCTGAGCGGTTTCCCGCCGAACTTCGCCCCGTAGACACCGTCGCCGCGCGGCGGCGGCGCCTCGGCCATCGGGATCACCCGGCGCGCGTCGGCCGCCTGCCGCATCAGCAACCCGGCGGAGAGGGCGGTCAACCCCGCGAGCGCTCCGGTCACCTGCCCGGCGACCCGTCCCGCTGTTCTGATCCGCTGCCGGTCCTCGGGGGAGAGGTCGCGGATCCGCGCCGTGGCGCTAGTCCAATCGATGCTGCTCACAGTCTCCCTCGCTGTCTCTCGAAGGGAACCATCCGGCTCGCCCATGATCGGCACCTGGGGTTGGAATTCGAGGCTAACTCGCGATGGAAAGAGGCAATCATGGCGCGCCCAGGTCATGCTGGAGTAGCGGAGAAGGGAACAGACATGGCCAAAACGTTGAAACGTGCGGCGGCGTTCACGGCACTCAGCCGGGCGCTGACCGCTGGTGCCCGAGGTGGACCGTCGCTCAGCAAGCGGCTCGCGGCCCTGCCGCGGATGGCCGCCGCCACGGCCCGTGGGGAGTACGACGGCGGTCTCCGGATAGCCCTGATGGCGGCCGCGACCGCCTATGTGATCTCCCCGATCGACGCCGTCCCGGAAGCGCTGCTCTGGGTCTTCGGGCTGATCGACGACGCCGTCATGGTCACCTGGTTGGCTGGTGCCGTGCTCGCCGAGACCGAGCGGTTCCTGGAGTGGGAGCGGACCCACCCGCGCCTGGTCGTAAAGTAAAGCGTGCGCTATTACGACAACGTGGTCGAGATCATCGGTAACACTCCGCTGGTCCGTCTGAACAGCGTGACCGAGGGCATCAGCGCCACCGTGCTGGCCAAGGTCGAGTACTTGAACCCCGGCGGCTCGGTGAAAGACCGGATCGCGCTGCGGATGGTGGAGGACGCCGAGAAGGCGGGCCTGCTCAAGCCGGGCGGCACGATCGTCGAGCCGACCAGCGGCAACACCGGCGTGGGTCTGGCCCTGGTGGCCCAGCAACGCGGTTACAAGTGCGTCTTCGTCTGTCCCGACAAGGTCAGCGAGGACAAGCAGAACGTGCTCCGGGCGTACGGCGCGGAGGTGGTGGTCTGTCCCACCGCGGTCGCGCCGGAGGACCCGCGCTCCTATTACAACGTCTCCGACCAGCTGACCCGGGACATTCCCGGCGCCTGGAAACCGGATCAGTACAGCAACCCGGCAAACCCGCGCTCGCACTACGAGCAGACCGGCCCGGAGCTGTGGGAACAGACCAACGGCAAGATCACCCACTTCGTGGCCGGGGTCGGCACCGGCGGGACGATCAGCGGCGTCGGGCGGTACCTGAAGGAGCAGGGGCCGGTGCGGATCATCGGCGCCGACCCGGAGGGCTCCGTCTATTCCGGTGGGACCGGCCGGCCGTACCTGGTCGAGGGCGTCGGTGAGGACTTCTGGCCGACGGCGTACGACCAGAGCGTCACCGACGAGGTCATCGAGGTGAGCGACTCGGACTCGTTCGAGATGACCCGCCGCCTCGCCCGGGAGGAGGGCCTGCTGGTCGGCGGCTCCTGCGGGATGGCCGTGGTGGCGGCGCTCGAGGTGGCCCGCAAGGCCGGCCCGGACGACGTCGTCGTGGTCCTGCTGCCGGACGGCGGCCGCGGTTACCTGTCCAAGATCTTCAACGACAAGTGGATGGCCCGGTACGGGTTCCTGCGTACCCAGGCCGGCACGCCGACGGTGGCCGACGCCCTGGCCGGCAAGGGCGCCGAGATCCCGCCGCTGATCCACGTGCACCCGACCGAGACGGTGCGCGACGCGATCGACTACATGCGGGAGTACGGCGTCTCCCAGCTCCCGGTGCTGAAGGCCGAACCGCCCGTGGTGACCGGCGAGGTGGCCGGTTCCATCTCGGAGAAGGCGCTGCTGGACGCGCTCTTCACCGGCCAGGCCCACCTGCACGACACGATCGAGAAGCACATGAGCGACGTGCTGCCGATGATCGGCGGCGGCGAGCCGGTGGCCGAGGCGGTCGTGCTGCTGGAGAAGGCGGACGCCGCGATGGTCCTGGTCGACGGCAAGCCCGCGGGCGTGCTGACCCGGCAGGATCTGCTCGCCCACCTCTCCTGAGGGTCACCTCGGGCTCAGGTGCGACACCCGCTCCCAGGCCGGGTCGGGCGTGACGGTGATCCGGACACGCCCGCCCGGCCAGGAGGCGACCAGCGGTTTCAGCGCTTCGGCAATGGCCGGGCGGTCGGCGTACAGGTGGGTGGTGCGTACGCCGTCGCAGGTCTCGTGGGCGACGACGACCGCGCCGTCCGCGTACCGGCCGAAGTGGTCCTCCAGGGCGTGCAGTCGGGGCAACACGTCGTCCGCCGGGAGGCCGTTGTCATCTCGCCCCCGGTAGGGCACGTCCAACTGGACGTGCAGGTCGTGACCGGGATGGCAGGCCGGCCGTAACGGGCTCTGCACAAGAGCGAGGAGCGGTCTGCCGTCCCGGGTTCCGGACAGCGCTCGCCAGTGGAAACTGCCGTCCGCCGGTGCGAGGCCGGTGACCAGGGCAACCAGGTCCCGGCCGGTCAGGCCGGCGCCGGGCACGGTGGCCGCGGAGATCGCGCCCACCCAGATCTCGACCGCATCTTCGCCGAGCAGCCAGTCGAGCGACAGGAAGGCGATCTGGTCCCGCGCCTCCTGCGGCATGCCGGGGAACGCCGGGTGCCACACCTCGACGTGGACGCAGTCCTGCTCCTGGTCGACCTCGGCGCTGAACCGCAGGTCACCGAGCGCTAGTTGGTGCCCGGCGATCGACAGGCGGCTGCCGTCGAGTGCGCCGGGGTTGCCTTGGCGCGCGCTCGCATATCCGAAGGTCTCGTCCGGCGCCGGGCCGGCCCGGCGCCAGCGCTCGGCCACCGAGCGCAGCTCCGCATCGCCGCCCGCGCTGATCACCAGCAGATGCCGGGACGCGGTGCCGGCAGCGAACTCCCAGTGCAGCTCGGGATGGATGGCCGACACCAGCGTGCCGATCTCCTCGATCAGCCGGTCATCGGGGCCGCCGGAGATCTGCTTCTCGGCGCGCATCCGGCCACCCGCCGCCCACCACGACCAGAACGCCTCGATCGCCACCGCCGGATCCGGCTTTCGTCGCCGCCTGAAGATCATTCGCGGACGGTACCGCTAATCAGGCCAGCTCGGTGGGGACGGTCACCACGTCGACCAGGGCGTTGCGCCGCAGCAGGGTGATCGGCAGGTCGACGCCGATCGCCGGGCCCAGCATCAGCCGCTGCAGCGTCTGCACGCTGCTCACCGGCTGCCCGCCCGCGGTGATCAGAATGTCGCCCAGGTAGACCCCGGCCTTGCCGGCCGGGCTGCCCGGCACCACCTCCACCACCCGCAGGCCGGTCTTCTGGCCGAGGCGGTCGGCCAGCGGCGGCGGCAGCGGGACCGGCATGCCGGCCACGCCGAGCCAGGCCCGGCGCACCCGGCCGGTGGCGACCAGCTCACCGATGATCGAGCGGGAGGCGGCATTGATCGGTACGGCGAGGCCCAGCCCGTACCCCGCGACCGCCGTGTTGATGCCGACCACCGTGCCGGTGGAGTCGGCGAGCGCACCGCCGGAGTTGCCCGGGTTGAGGGCCGCGTCGGTCTGGATGACGTTGTCGATGATGCGGACCCGGCGGCCGTCCCGGGCCGGTAGCGAGCGCCCCAGCCCGGAGACCACGCCCGCGGTGACCGAGCCGGCCAGGCCCATCGGGTTGCCGACGGCGACCACGAGCTGCCCGATCCGCAGGGCGTCGGCGTCGCCGAGCGGCGCGGCCGGGGCGCCCGGACGATGCACCCGCACCACGGCGAGGTCGGAGAGCGCGTCGGCGCCGACCACGTCGAACGGGGATTCGGTGCCGTCGGCGAAGGCCGCCGAGCCGCCGGTGGCGCCGGCCACGACGTGCGCGTTGGTCAGCAGGAACCCGTCGTCGGTGAAGGTGACCGCGGAACCGGCTCCGCCGCGGGGCGATCGGACCGAGAGGGCGGCCACCGAGGGCAGGAGACGGGCGGCGACGCCGGTCACGATCCGGCTGTAGGCGTCCAGCGCCTCGGATTCTTCGGTGTCCATGTGACAGACAACAGCCGCTGACTTGAGTCGATGCCCGCGCGCCGTCCGCCCACGGCGAACATTGCCCGTTACGGATAGTCGCCACAGTCGCACAGACAGTCCGACCGGCCGATGGCTTGTCGCGGTTGTATGTGTCGTGACGGAGCTATGAACCAGTCCCGGACGGAGGATTAGGGAATGGTCGACGTCGACGAGGCGGCGCCCGCCGACATCGTGGACCGCCTGCTGTGGCGGGACGCGCAGCACATGCTCGGCCGCCACATGGCGGCCGGTGTGGACGGCAACTGTGTCTGGTGTGGATGGCGCTGGCCGTGCTCGGCACGTCGCCTGGCAGAACGGGCCGACGCCGCGGCGCGCCGGCCGTGGCGCGAGGCCTGGACGTTGCGGCATGACGTCAACAGCATGCGTACCCTGCCCGGCCGCCGATACGGCCTGGACGACTACGACAACGCTCCCGGCCGGCACCGCCCGGAGTTCGGCCACAACGACAATCAGTGGAGGTACCTCGACTGACTCGCAGACCTCGACGTCGCCGAAGCGCTTGACCGTCCCCCGGCAAGCAACGGCTTCCCGGCCCGGCGACGTCCCCCGGCGGTGACGCCGGAGCGCCCCGCCAGCGTTCCGGTATCCCGCGCCCAGACCCGCCCTTGAACTGGTACCGGACCAGCACGCCTCCGCTGGTCCGCGCCTCCGGCCAGGCGCATCCGGTTCGGGCGGGGCGGTGGGCGGGAGTACGCGACCAACAGGTTCCCCCGCATTCACTCGGTCTCGTACTCCCGCCCCACCAGCACGCCGCTTCCCCCGCGGCGTGCTTTCCGCTTTCTCACCCCATTTTTCGTACGTACTAGCACAGCCCTGTGGCAGCCCCACCCCACCGGTTACCGGCTGACCACCAGTGCTGCCTCCGGCGCCACGGCGCGACACTGGCGGTCAGCCGAGTTCTCCGGCTGACCGCCAGCGCTGTGTTCGGGGCGCTGAGACGACGCTGGGTGTCAGCCGAGGGGGTGGGTGTAGCGCAGTTGGGGGAGCGGCGTGTCGTTCACCGGGGCCACCCGGGTCGCGCCGTCGGGTTGCCAGCCGCCGCTCTCGTAGAAGCGGCGGGCCACCTTGTTGCCCTCCAGCACCCAGAGCACCGCGCGATCGGCCTGATAGCGCGGCAGATCGCCGAGCGCCTTGATCATGAGCTGCCGGCCGATCCCGGTGCCGACCCACGCCGGGTCGACGTGCAGGGCGTAGAGCTCGGCGGCGCCGGGGGTCTCGCTCGGGCCGATGTAGCTGAAACCGATCAGCTCGCCGTCCTGCTCGGCGACGGTCATCCGGTGCGTCTCGCGCTCCCAGCGCCACCGCTCCGTCCACCACTCGGCGAGCATCTCCGGGCCACGGCCGGCGAACGTGGCGGGGTCGAGCAACCCGGCATAGGCCGCGGCGCGGGACCGGTGGTGCAGGGCGCCGACGGGAGCCGGATCAGAATCCTGTGCCGGACGGAGCAAAACGGTCATGGCTTCGACGGTAGCCCGGTCAGCCGGCGACGCGCCGGGGCGGCATCGGCACCCGCATCAGATCCTGGGCGATCACGATCGGACCGTCGAACTCTTTACGGGCCTCGTCGAGGAACCGGCCGGCGTCCTGATAGCGCTGCGAGAAGTGGGTCAGGACCAGCGTGCCCACGCCCGACTCGCGGGCCACCGCGGCGGCCTGGCCGGCCGTCAGATGGCCGACCTGCGCGGCCATCACGGCGTCCTCGGCCAGGAACGTCGACTCGATCACCAGCAGATCGACGCCCTCGGCCAGGGCGAACACGTTGTCGCAGAGGCCGGTGTCCATCACGAAGGCGAACCGCTGGCCCGGGCGGACCGTGCTGACCTGCTCCAGCGTCACGTCACCGAGCCGCCCGGTGCGCTGCAACTCACCGACGGCCGGCCCGCTGATGCCGAACTGCGCCAGCCGGTCGGGCAACATCCGGCGGGAATCCGGTTCGGTGAGGCGGTAGCCGTACGTCTCGATGGAATGCCAGAGCGGCAGCGCGGTGAGGCGCCCCGCCGAGGTCTCCACGCTGAAGCCCGCGCCGACCGGCGACGGGACGATCTCGGCGTGGTCCCAGTAGCTGGTGGCGTGCCGCAGGCGGTCGTAGAACTCCTGGCCGCCGGCCGGGAAGTGCACGGTTACCGGGTGCGGCACCCGGTCCAGCGAGACGCGCTGCAGGATGCCGGGCAGGCCCAGGCTGTGATCACCGTGGAAGTGGGTGATGCAGATGCGCTTGAGCGGGGAGACCGCGAGGCCGGCCAGCAGCATCTGGCGCTGGGTGCCCTCACCCGGGTCGAAAAGGATCACCTCGTCGTCCCAGCGCAGCAGGTAACCGTTGTGGTTGCGGTGCCGGGTGGGCACCTGGCTGGCTGAACCGAGCACGACCAACTCCCGCATCTGAGCCCCCGCACCGTTCGCGCCGCAGAAATCTCGTGCCGCAGAGATCTCGCGCTGCGGAAATAAAGCGACCCCAGGGGATTCTCCACACTCGCGAACGAGTGCGGTCCGGTCGGACAAGGCCGGATCCCCTGGGGTCGGGTGGCTGTCTGGTACTCGCCGGGCCGCTGCCACACGGTCTCGACGTAGAAACGAAGTTCTAGCTGTCAAGGACAGCGGCTAGCGGACAGCCACCTCACGAGTCCCGTTGCTATACAACTTCGGACCACCTCCCTTCACGTGTACGGCCACGTTAACCACCGGGAGGGGATCCTGCCAACGCTTTTTGAATCACTACAGCCGCGGGAATACCCGGGGCGACATTTCGGTTCCTTCCACCACGAGTGAGGCGGGCCCCACCAGCTTCGGGTCCGGAGTGCCGACGATGTCCGCGTCCTTGTCGGCGTAATCGAAGCGGTGCAGCACGTACCGGATCGCCTCCAGCCGGGCCCGCTTCTTGTCGTTGCTCTTCACCACGGTCCACGGGGCGTCGGCGGTGTCCGTGTAGAAGAACATCGCGTCCTTCGCCTCGGTGTAGTCGTCCCACTTGTCCAGGGACTCCAGGTCCATCGGCGAGAGCTTCCACTGGCGCACCGGGTCGACCTGGCGGATCGCGAAGCGGGTGCGCTGCTCGCCTTTCGAGACCGAGAACCAGAACTTCACCAGATGGATGCCGGACCGGACGAGCATCCGCTCCAGCTCCGGGGTCTGCCGCATGAACTCCAGGTATTCGTGGCGCTCGCAGAAGCCCATCACCCGCTCCACGCCGGCCCGGTTGTACCAGGACCGGTCGAACAGCACGATCTCACCGGCCGCCGGCAGGTGCTTGATGTAGCGCTGGTAGTACCACTGGGTCTCCTCGCGCTTGTTCGGCTTCTCCAGTGCCACCACCGAGGCGCCGCGCGGGTTCAGATGCTCCATGAAGCGCTTGATCGTGCCGCCCTTGCCCGCGGCGTCCCGGCCCTCGAAGAGGATCACCAGCCGGGACCCGGTGTCCTTGCACCAGTTCTGCAGCTTGAGCAGCTCGATCTGCAGCAGCCGCTTCTGATGGTCGTACTCGGCTCGTGCCAGCCGCTCGTCGTACGGGTAGTCCTCGCGCCACGTGTCGACCGGGGAGCCGTCCGCGTTGAGCAGCCGCGGATCGTCGTCCTCGTCGTCCGCCACGCGATAGCCGCTCAACTCGGCAATCGGTCCCTCATAGGGAGGAGTGGTCCGCTCCTCGTCCGTCATCAAGCCTTCGCCAGCCAACGTCGCACCTTCTTACGCCGGGACGCCCGCACGAGCGCGGGCACCGCTCGGAGAGTCTCTTTACCCACCGATTCCTGCCTGCCGTATAGCACGCCGAAATGAAAACTGTCCGAACCGAGTTCGCGCAGCACCTCGCGGGCGACGGTGGAGTCCTGATGGGCGCCGAGGCCGTCCTGCAGCGCGGTCAGCGCCTTCACCAGACGCTTGGCGGGCTTGCCGGCCTCCGGCTGGATCAGCTCGACCGCGTACCGCGCCTTCTTGTAGGTCTTGCGGGCCTCGTGGATCTCCTCGTCGACGCCGGAGGCCATCGCCGCGTCCAGCTGATCGTCGGCCTTGCGGACGATCTTGCGGGTGCGTTTCGCCGGCTTGGCGGAACTCGCCGGCGGGCCGTCCACCAGCTCGTCGATGCAGTCCAGCAGATTCAGGTAGCGGTCCGAGTCGAGCGCCTCGGCCAGCTGCTCACGGCCCAGCTCCACCCGGTGCTCCAGCCCGGAGCGGATCCGCTGCGCGGCCGGCTCGAACTCCGGGCCGGACTGCTCGACGTCGGCCAGCAGTTTCTGCTCCAGCACCTGCGGATCACGGACCGCGCCCAGGGCCTGCGCCAGCCAGCGCAGCTCGTTGCCGGTGTCCGTCTCCGGGAACCACCGCTTGTAGGTCTTCAGCGTGCTGCGCAGACGACGGGTGGCGACCCGCATCTTGTGCACCGCCTCCTCCTCGCCACGGCGGGCTGCGGGGTCGCACCCCACAATGGCGTCGCGCTGCTCACGGGCGTACCGGAAAACGGGGTTGATCTTGCCCTTGGTCTCCTTCTGGCGGCCGGCGGCGAGCCGCCCGGCCAGCGCCCGGGCCACCTTCGACGGGCCCGCCGCAGGCGTGGCGCCGGCGTCGAGCAGCGCCTGCTCGACCGCGTCGAGCACCGCCACGTCACCCTCGACCAGCTCCACCTCGACCTCCTGCCAGGAGGTCTGCTCACCGTCCGACTCGGCGCGGACCTGATCCTGCGCGACCAGCGCGAGCACGTGGCCCTCGGCGTCGCGCAGCGGCGTCTCCACCCGGTGTGTGCACAACCGGGCGACCGGGACCACCGGCCGGCGCCGCACATGAACCCGGACCAGGCGCGACAGCTCGTCGGGCACCGTGTCGCTCTCGCCGGACACCCGGTGCTCGGTGCGCCCGGAACCGTCGCCGGGCGTCTTCAGGTGCCAGCCCGCGTCGGTGCCGCCGGTGCGTTTGCGAAGTGTCCGACGGTTTTTCATCAACCGCAGGTCTTCGGTGTCGAAGTAGGTGGCGTCGAGATCATGGATCTCGGCGTTGCCGACGCTGGCGATGCCGGCCGCACCGGCCAGGTCCGGAAGTTCGAAGGTCTCGGGGACGTCGTACTTGCGCTCGGTCTCGGTGGCGATCTCCACACATCAATGGTGCCCGTTTCCAGGCGACAAACACAGCGGTGTTTCAGGTTCCGCTGGCATCGTGGGAGCCCGGCTGAAGAAGGAGTGCCGCATGGAGAAGCCCGAAGGTCGTCCCGTCTCCCTCGCCGGCCTGCGCCTCATCGGCGCGGGCGCCGTCCTCGGTCTGGCCCTGACCGTCCCGGCCACGCCGGCGCAGGCCGACCCGCCCCGGCCGCCGGCATCCCCGGTCGCCGAGCACGACGCGCCGGAGGAGTGACGGGTCAGAGCCGGGCGTTGTCCGCGTCCCGCAGGTACAGCGCCCGGGCGTAATTGGCGGTAGCGGCCCCGTAATACATGGTCGCGAGGCCCATGTGGAAGTTGTTGTTGGTGATCGCGTTCTTCGCCGTGGCGGTCGCCGACCAGCGGATCTCCGCATCGGAGGCGCTGATCCCGCGGCGTGCGCAGCGCTGCCGGTTCATCTCCTTGCCGGTGCGCCAGGTCTCCATCGCCTTCTCGGCCTCGCGCATCATGGCCCGGCCCTGCTGCAGCAAAGTCTCAGCGAGTTCCCAGGCGGCCCGCTCAGCGTTGTTCTGAAAACCCGGGGACATGGTTCACCTCCCGCTCTCGTAACTCCGAGTTTGGGCAGGATTTCTGGATATGTCGATCTTTTTCGATCGTGTGTGTGAAAAGCGGGCCCAGCTCTTGCCGAGCGCGGGATCGGCTGATCAACGAGCTGGCTCGGCGGGCCGCCCGCAGGGCCGGCTTGCCGGGCCTGCGGCCTGCTGGGCCGGCCGGCTTGCTGGGCGGGCGTCAGTCGATGACGGCGCCGGCGGTGAGGTTGATCTCGGTGGCGGTCATCGTTGCGGCCCAGTCGGAGGCGGCGAACACGGCCGCGTTGGCGACCTGGTCGTAACTGGGGCGCCGCGGGAGCAGCAGCCGCCCGGCTTCCGGGTCTTGCTCTTCCTGGCTCGGCCGGTCCTGACCGGGGCCGTCCGTGCCGGGCTCGCGCGTGCCGGCCTCGCCGGTGCCGAGCTCACCCGGGTTCGGTGAGCCCGGTGAGAGCAGCCAGGCGACGCGCACGCCGTGCGGGCCGAGTTCGGCGGCCAACTGGCGGCACAGGCCGGCGACCGCGGCCCAGGCAACATGGGAGCCACCGAGGTCGGGGATGGCTTCGCGGCCGCCACCCATGACGAGAATGGCCCCTCTGCCGCGGTCGACCATGTGCCGGGCGGCCGCCGTGGCCACGTTGAACGTCGAGGTGACCGCCTTGGCAACCGGCTGCATGACGTCCCCGACGGCCATGTCCACCAGGGGTGTGCCCTGGATGTCGTCGTTGAAGGTGGCGTTGAAGCACACGTCGATGCCGGCGTGACGCTCGGCGACCGCGGCGGCGTGCCGCTCGACCGCGTCCCGGTCCACCACGTCGACAACATCGACGTGCGCAACCCCACCGGCCGCGCGGATGCGCTCGGCCACATCTTCGAGGGTGGCCCGGGTACGCCCGGTCAGGTGCACCGTCGCACCTTCCCGCGCGAACGCCCGCGCGACGGCCGAGCCGACGGAGCCGCTCCCTCCGTGCACGATCGCAATGCGGTTCTCCAGCAGCATCATCGATCAACCCCCTCGCGGGCGAAACCGGTTGCGTGGCCGAGCCCGCACCTGCTGGAGCAGGTACGGGGCTCAGGGCGCCGTCAGTTGGTGTGACGACCCCGATCGGACAGGTCGAGCCGTTGGGGCCGTTGTCGCAGTAACCGTACGGATTCCTGGCGTCCGTTAGGTGCTACTGATGGCAACTGTTCCCTTCCGGTCGACGCTTCAGACCTGTCGCAGTTCGCTCTGCCAGCGGGCGAAGCGTCGGCGCAAGTCTTGGATCGCTGCGGAATCAATGCCATAGGGAGCGAAAGCGGCATCGGTGATCTGATCGAGCGCTCCTAAACGTCAGCGAAGGTTGCCCGGTCGAATCCGGGATCGGCTGACTTCGCGAGTTGGAGAAGTTGATCGCACGAATAGCGTCCGCTGGCAAGTATCGCATCGATGTCGAGGAAGTCCCGGGCCAGCGCGCGGCCGTAGAGCGCGGCCATCTTGTTGCTGACTGCACCGTCCGGATGCAGCACCGGGTCGACGCTGAGTGTCACCGGTGGGTGGGCGCGCCAGTCGGCCGCCAGCTCCATTTTCTGCGGCTCCGTGCCGGCCTCGTCTTCGCGGGTGACAAGAAGCCGGGCGAAGGTGTCGGCGCGAGCGACGACCTCGACCACGAAGCCGCTGTCGGTCAGGGCCTCGATGACGAGATCCGCGACGGCGGGAAGTCCGCTCGGCACTGCCAGTCGGTGAACAGATCGACATCGCCGCTCGGCCGGTTGCCCATGCCGTGCTCCCTGACGGCGTAGCCGCCGGCGAGAGCGAGTCCGTATCCACTTCCCGCGGCGCGGGGCGATTTCGGCCAACGCGCGGTGACGTGGATCCATGCGGGGGACCTTACGCGGCGGTGACCCCGGAATCGGTCCGCCTGAGTTCCGGAAAGCGTTCTTCCCACGCGCGGCGTAGATCCGGTGGTAGCCAGAGCGATGGCCAGAGCTGCGTGAGAACTGTTAGATCAAGGAAGGCGTGAAGGTCATCCGCCTTGGTCGCCTCGATCAGGACCGTGCGATAGAGGTCGACAATTCGGCCAGGGCTGTCGAGGTCGTAGTCAGCCGAACCGGACCATTCGAGGTGACGTGGCAGTTTGACGACACCCGTGGTCCGGCCGTGCAACAGCGTGAGGTCGTCCGCAACGACGACAGGTTTGGCATATCGACGCACGACGGTCACCTCCTCCTCGTTCATCGTGGCACGAGACGGGCACCAGCGCGGCGCCCGTCTCGGTTCACCGAGGTCGGTTGGTGCGCGCGACGCCGATCGGGCAGGTCATGCCGTTCGGGCCGTGGTTGCAGTAACCGTACGGATTCTTCGCGTCCGACACGTACTGCTGGTGGCAGCGCTTTCCGTTGGATGCCGCCGAGCGGCCGGGCGACTCGATGCGGGACCGAGCGGCTATGAGACGTCGAAGAGGCGCAGGCCGTTGTGCTCGGCGAAGTCGGCGTAGTCCTTGCCGTTAGATGTCGCCAGCGGCAACTGGTCGACCAGGCAGCACGCCGCGATCCATGAGTCATTGATCGGGCGAGGCCGCCCGCGAAGCTGCGCCCTGGCTTGAAGGTGGCCCCAGGCTGTGGCCACCGCCTCGTCGAACGGCAGGACCACGACGCTGGAGCGCCACTCCGCCAGGCTTGCCAGCTTGCGTGGCCCCCAACTACGCAGTGCGGTCCACTTCGTCAGTTCGCCGAGCGTGACGAAAGTGATGCACAGGGTCTTGCCGACCAGTCGAGTGCGGAGCCGATCATGCAACCTGCCTCGGAGAATCGCGGACGCGACGTCGGTATCCAGAACTACCAGGCCCACGCGATCCCGGCCCGCCGTGAGGCGTACACGTCGGTGAGAAACTCGTCCAGGTCGTCGTCGGACTCGAACAAGTCTGGCCGGGCGAGGTCATCGATGGAGGCGACTGGTTGAACGCCCTGGCGGCGAGCCAGTTCTGCGGCCGTCACATGGTTAGCGGCCGAGGGCCACGCGAAATTCGGTTCAGCGTTGCTGGACATGAGGACACCTCCGCCAAGTCGGGCACCGCCATTGTCCCACTCGCCGCGACGACGGATGGTCCCCGTTTGCGTGGCTGTGTTTCCGATCGAACGTCTGAGGCCGATGTGGGTGCCCCCGTGGCAGCCGGGGGCACTCGGGACGTACCTCAGGTGGTTCTGGTGACACCGATCGGGCAGGTCATGCCGTTCGGCCCGTGGTTGCAGTACCCGTTGGGGTTTTTGTCACCTGAAAGGTACTGCTGGTGGTAGTCCTCCGCGTAGAAGTACCTCGTCAGCGGCCTGATCTCCGTCGTGATCTCACCGCGCCCGGCCTTCGTCACCACCGGCTGGAAGGCCTCCCGGGACGCCGCAGCCGTCGCCGCCTGCGCCTCGGTCGTGGTGTAGATCGCTGAGCGGTACTGCGTACCGACGTCGTTGCCCTGCCGCATGCCCTGGGTCGGGTCGTGGTTCTCCCAGAACGCCTTCAGCAGGTCCTCGTACGCGATCTTGGTGGGGTTGTAGACGACCTGGACCACCTCGGTGTGCCCGGTCGTGCCTGAGCAGGTCTCCTCATAGGTGGGGTTGGCGGTGAAGCCGCCGGCGTAGCCGACGGACGTCGAGTACACGCCGGGGAGCTGCCAGAAGATGCGCTCCGCGCCCCAGAAACAGCCCATTCCGAAGACCGCGACCTCCAGGCCGGCCGGCCACGGGCCCTTCAGCGGGGTGCCGAGCACGGTGTGGGTGTCGGAGACCGGCATCTCGGTGTCGCGGCCGGGCAGCGCGGTCTCGGCGGTGGGCAGGTCGAACTTCTTGAACCGCAGGAACACGGTCACTCCCTTCGTCCGCTTTACGCAACGCTGAGGCGGAGGTATTCCTTACCGATCGTCTCGGCGGTCTCGGCGGCCTCGTCGTCGCTCTCGTATTTGCGGCGGGGCCAGAAGAAGCCGCGCAGGCCGTCGCCCTTGGTGCGGGGCACGACATGCGTGTGCAGGTGCGGGACGGACTGGGAGACGATGTTGTTCATCGCCACGAAGGTGCCCTGGGAGCCGAGCGCGGCGGGCACCGCGGCGGCGATCTGCTGGGCGAACCGGAAGTACTCCGGCAGCAGGTCGGCCGGCAGGTCGGTGAACTGCACGATGTGTGGCCGGGGCGCCACCAGGACGTGCCCCTTGAAGACCGGGCGAATGTCGAGGAAGGCGACGCCGGCCGGGGACGACGCGACCATGAAAGCCGGGATCGATCCCGCCACGATGCCGCAGAACACGCAGTCCGCCATCAGGTGAGACTAGCCTTGCGCAACATGACGGCTAACAGCTACGGGTTCGACACCCTCGCCATCCATGCCGGCCAGGAGCCGGACCCGCGAACCGGTGCGGTGGTGCCACCCATCTACCAGACGAGCACGTATGCCCAGGACGCCGTCGGCGCCCCCCGCCTGGGTTACGAGTACAGCCGGTCCGGCAACCCGACCCGGGACGCCCTTCAGGAGTGCCTTGCGGCGATCGAGGGCGGCCGGCGCGGGCTCGCTTTCGCGAGCGGCCTCGCGGCCGAGGACACCCTGTTGCGTACGGTGTGCCGGCCCGGCGATCACGTGGTCATCCCGAACGACGCGTACGGCGGCACGTACCGCCTGTTCGCGAAGGTGGCCGAGCGCTGGGGCCTGGACTGGACCGCCGCCCCGCTGGACGACCTGGACGCCATGCGCGCCGCGTTCCGGCCCGGGCACACCCGCCTGATCTGGGCCGAGACGCCCACGAACCCGCTGCTGAACATCGCTGACATCGCGGCGCTGGCCGCGCTCGCCCACGAGTACGACGCGCTGCTCGCGGTGGACAACACGTTCGCCTCGCCGTATCTGCAGCAGCCGATCGCGCTCGGCGCCGACGTGGTGATCCACTCCACCACGAAGTACCTGGGCGGCCACTCCGATGTGGTCGGCGGCGCGCTGATCACCGCGGACACCGGGCTCGGCGACGAGCTGGCGTTCCACCAGAACGCGATGGGTGGCGTCAACGGCCCGTTCGACGCGTGGCTCACCCTGCGCGGGATCAAGACCCTCGGCGTACGGATGGACCGGCACTGTGACAACGCCGAGCGGATCGTGGGTTACCTGCGTGAGCACCCGGCGGTCGGGCAGATCCTCTACCCGGGCCTGGAGGAGCACCCGGGGCACGAGACCGCGGCCAAGCAGATGAGCCGCTTCGGCGGGATGGTCTCGTTCCGGGCGGCCGGCGGGCCGGAGCAGGCGATCGCCATCTGCAACCGGACCAAGCTCTTCGTGCTGGCGGAGTCGCTCGGCGGAGTGGAATCGCTGATCGAGCACCCGGGACAGATGACACATCTGTCGGCTGCGGGCTCGGCGCTTGAAGTTCCCGCCGATCTCGTGCGACTGTCTGTCGGCATCGAAACCGTTGACGATCTGCTCGCCGACCTGGAGCAGGCGCTCGGATAACGACCGGACGCTGGAGAAACTGCGCATGGAATCGACGACCTGGGTGGGTGCCACCGCCAAGCAGATCGCCCGTGCGGTGCGCCGCGGCGACGCGAGCGCCACCCAGGTCGTGGCCGACCATCTGGAGCAGATCGCCATCTCCGACCCGGCCCTCGGCGCGTTCCGGGTGGTCCGTGGCGGCGAGGCGATCACCGAGGCGGAGAAGGTCGACGACCAGGAGGACCTGGCCAACCTGCCGCTCGCCGGGGTGCCGGTGGCGGTCAAGGAGAACACCGCGGTGGCCGGCCTGCCCACGTGGCACGGCTCCGCGGCGGCCTGCACCTCCGACGTCGAGGAGGAGGACCACGAGGTGGTCCGGCGGCTGCGGGGCGCCGGCGCGGTCGTCGTGGGCGTCACCAAGATGCCCGAGATGGGGCTGTGGGCGATCACCGACGACCAGGACGGGCCGACCCGCAACCCGTGGGACCTGGACCGGACACCGGGCGGTTCGTCGGGCGGTTCGGCCGCCGCGGTCGCCGCCGGCCTGGTGCCGATTGCGCAGGGCAACGACGGGTTGGGGTCGATCCGCATTCCGGCGGCGTGCTGCGGGCTGGTCGGGCTCAAGCCCGGCCGCGGTGTGGTGCCGGTCGGTTTCGGCGACAAGGACTGGTTCGGCCTGACCGAGAACGGCGTGCTCACCACGACCGTGGCGGACGCCGCGCTGGGCTTCTCGGTGCTCGCCGGGCAGGCCCCGGCGAAACTGGTCGAGCCGTCGAAGCTGCGGATCGGCGTCTCGCTGCGGTCCCCGGCCGCGGGTGTCAAACCCGACGAGCCGAACCGTTCGGCCGTCGCCAAGGCGTCGAAACTGCTGGTCGAGGCGGGGCACGACACGGTCACCGCCGACCCGGTCTATCCCACGGGTGTGGCGCTGGGTGTGCTCGCCACGTGGTTCGCCGGGGCGTACGTCAACTCCGAAGGCCTGGACGTGGCAAGCCTGCAGCCGCGCACCCGCCGGCACATCGCCCTCGGCCGGGCCGCGCTGCGGGCCGGGCTGGTCCGGCAGAAGCAGCGGGACGCCTGGCGTGAGCGGTCCACCCAGTTCTTCGCCGACCGGTCGATCGACCTGCTGCTCACACCGGCCCTGGCCAGCGCGCCGCCCCCGGCGATCCAGTACTCCGCGGAGTCCTGGCGCAAGAACATGTGGGCCAACGCCGCCTACGCGCCGTACGCGGCGCCGTGGAACTACGCCGGTCTGCCGGCCATCGTGATCCCGGTCGGTTTCCGTCCGGACGGGCTGCCGCTGGCGGTGCAGATCGTCGGCCCGCCCGACTCGGAACTGCTGCTGCTCGCCGTCGCCGGGCAGTTCGAGGTGCTGAACCCCTGGCAGCGCCACGCTCTCGTTTGAGGGAGTGGCACGATTGGTGGTCATGACCGCTGCCGGGGATCCACTGGACCTGCTCACTCTCGCCGACGTCGAGGCCGCCCGTGAACTGCTGACCGGGGTGGTCAAGGAGACGCCGCTGATCCCGTCCCGGCCGTTGACCGAGATCACCGGGGTGCCGGTGTGGCTGAAGTGCGAGAACCAGCAGCGTGCCGGGTCGTACAAGGTGCGCGGGGCGTACACCCGGATCGCCCGGCTCTCCGAGGCCGAGCGCTCCCGCGGCGTGGTCGCCGCCAGCGCCGGCAACCACGCCCAAGGCGTGGCCCTGGCGGCGGGCCTGCTGGGCACGCGGGCCACGGTCTTCATGCCGGAGGGCGCGCCACTGCCCAAGGTCACGGCCACCAAGGGGTACGGCGCCGCGGTCGAGTACGCCGGAACCAGTGTGGACGACGCCCTGGAGGCGGCGCACGACTTCGCCCGCAGCACCGGGGCGATCCTGATCCACCCGTTCGATCACCCGGACGTGATCGCGGGGCAGGGCACGGTGGCGTGCGAAATCCTCGAACAATGTCCAGAAGCGGCCACCATCGTGACCGCGGTGGGCGGCGGCGGGCTGATCTCCGGGCTGGCGGTCGCGGCCAAGGCGATCCGGCCGGACATCCGGATCGTCGGGGTGCAGGCGAGCGGCGCCGCGGCCTACCCGCCCTCGCTGGCGGCCGGTGCGCCCCGCAAGCTGGACAGCTGCGCCACGATCGCCGACGGCATCGCCGTCATGCGCCCCGGTGATCTCACGTTCGCGCACGTGGCGAAGTTGGTCGACGAGATCGTCACGGTCACCGACGAGGACCTGTCGGCGGCCCTGCTGGTCCTGTTGGAACGGCACAAGATGGTGGTGGAGCCGGCCGGCGCCGCGGCGGTCGCGGCGCTGCTCACCGGCGCCTACGTGCCGCCGCGGAGCGGACCCGCGGTGGCCATCCTGTCCGGCGGCAACATCGACCCGATGCTGCTGCTGCGGGTGATCGAACACGGTCTGGCCTCGGCCGGGCGGTTCCTGCGCCTGGCCGTGCGCTGCACGGACCGGCCCGGTCAGCTGGCCCGGCTGCTGCGCGAGATCGCCGAGCAGCGGGCCAACATCGTCGACGTCTCCCACTCCCGGCAGAGCCCGCGGCTGGGTTTCGGCGAGGTGGAGGTGGCGCTCTCGGTGGAGACCCGCGGTCCGGCGCACTCGTCGGCGCTGATCAGCGCCCTGCGCGACGCCGGTTACCGGGTGGCGCTGCTCGCCGACGCCACCCCCTGAGACGCGAAGAGCTCGCGGCGCGGTGCCGCGAGCTCTTCGACGAAGCCGGTTAGCCCTCGAACGGGCCGAACTTCACGACGGTGACCTTGATGTCGGCGCCGCTCGGGGCCGTGTAGGTCACGGTCTGGCCGGTGCGGGCGCCGAGGATGGCCTTGCCCAGCGCCGACTCGGGGCTGTAGACGGTCAGGTCGGTGGTCGACGAGATCTCCCGCGAGCCGAGCAGGAACGTCTCGGTGTCCGCCTGGTCGTCGTCGAAGTAGATCGTCACCACCGAGCCCGGAGCGACCGAGTCAGCCGCCTGGACCTCGCCCACCTCGGAGTTCCGCAGGAACTCCTTCAAGTAGAGGATGCGGCCTTCCTGCCGGCTCTGCTCCTCACGCGCGGCGTGGTAGCCGCCGTTCTCGCGAAGGTCGCCCTCCTCGCGCCGCGCGTTGATCTCCGCCGCTATCGCCGGCCGGTTTGCGATCAACTCGTCGAGCTCGGCCTGTAGCCGGTCGTAAGCGTCCTGGGAGAGCCAGGTCTTCGGCGCCTCGGAACTGGACACGGTCGATCTCCTTGCTGGGACTGGGCAGTGTTGAAGCATGCCGCGGCAGTGTTCATGGGAATTGCTGCGTTCACGGGAATTGCTGCGCAAGGGCGACATGCTGAACGCAGCGAATCACCAAGCTTACCAGCGGTATGCGAGCCGCCCGGAAGGCGAAAAGTTGTCGGATCCGGCGGTCACCCCGCGGCGCGGCAGCCCATCACGTCGCCCACCGACGCCCGCGCCTTGGTCGGCACCGGCTCGCTCACCTCGACCGTGCCGCCGCCGTCCGGAGCCGGCACCAGCACCGCGCGCCGCCCGACCTCGAACCCGTCGTAGTCGCGGGCCCGGAGCATGCAGTTGGCCGTGCCGCCCTCGGGAACCCAGACCCGGAACTGGATGACCAGCTCGGTCGCGGTCGGCTCGCTCCATCCGATGATCTGTGGGGTGTAGTCGGTCTGCCCGAACTTGTCATAGAACTTCAGGGTCAGTCCCAGAATGCCGGCGGCGAACAGCACCACGGCGAGGACCGGCACCCAGCGGCGCTTGCGGCCGTCGCGGCGACGGCCGTAGCGACCGGGCGGAAACACCGGCGATGTGGCGTGCGTCTCGCTCACCTGACGGCCTCTCGTGCGTTTGTTGTCGGTGGGATCGGCCAGAATGGCAGAGTTCCATCTTCGCAGCCGATCCCGGCCCGCCGACGGCAGGCCTGGTCGAGAGGATCCCAACAACGTGACTGAGCAGTTGCGCCTGATGGCCGTGCACGCGCACCCCGACGACGAGTCCAGCAAGGGTGCCGCCACCATGGCGAAATATGTGGCTGAAGGCGTCCAGGTGCTGGTCGCGACCTGTACCGGTGGGGAGCGGGGCAGCGTCCTGAACCCCAAGATGGACCGGCCGGAGGTGCTGGCGGACATCACCAACATCCGTCGCGCCGAGATGGAGAAGGCGCGCGAGATCCTCGGCGTCGACCAGGCCTGGCTCGGTTTCGTCGACTCCGGCCTGCCCGAGGGCGACCCGCTGCCCCCGCTGCCGGAGGGCAGTTTCGGCCTGCAGGACCCGGAGGAGGCGGCAAAGCCGCTGATCAAGCTGATCCGCGAGTTCCGCCCGCACGTCATGACCACCTATGACGAGAACGGCGGCTACCCGCACCCCGACCACATCATGTGCCACAAGGTGTCGGTGGTGGCCTTCGAGGCGGCCGGCGACCCGGAGCGTTACCCCGAGCTGGGTGAGCCGTGGCAGCCGCTGAAGCTCTACTACAACTCCGGCTGGACCCGGGCGCGCATGCTCGCGCTGCACGAGGGGATGCTGGCGGCCGGCCTCGAGTCGCCTTACGCCGAGTGGCTGGAGAAGTGGTCCGACCGGCACGACCGGGGTGACAAGATCACCACCCGGATCGAGTGCGGGGAATATTTCGGGATTCGCGACGATGCGCTGCGGGCGCACGCCACTCAGGTCGACCCGGACGGTTTCTGGTTCCACATCCCGCTGGAGCTGCAGCAGAAGGTGTGGCCCACGGAAGACTTCGAGCTGGCTCGCTCGCTGGTCGACAGCCCGGTCCCGGAGTCCGACCTGTTCGCGGGCATCCGGGAGAAGGTCGAAGCCCACTGAGCAGTACGCTGACGGGGTGGACGTCTTCGCGGTAAACAATTTTGGCGACACCCGATCGGGCGGCCTGGCCGGCCCGATGGGGTTGTTCCTCATCGTCCTCATGTGCGTCGCCACGGTGCTGCTGATCCGCAACATGAACAAGCGGATTCGTCGGCTTCCCGACAGTTTCCCGGTTGCGGGCGAGCGGGAGCGTGTGGCAGAAATCGCGCGCCTCGATGCTGATCTCGAGCGTTCGGCCGCCGCGCCGGATGAGGATGTCGAAGCGAATCGATCGGCTTCGGCTGCCGCGGCGGAGGAAGCCGAGGTCGAGGGCGTGCGGGACGGCGGGAGCGACTCCGCCGCCGGTGACGGGCCGGCCAAGGCCTGATCGGATGACCGCTCGGCGGGCCCGGGGGATTTCGTCCCCCGGGCGCCCAGCATCCCGGTCTGGGGTCCGTCAAGCCCTGTTGCGTTCATCAGGATTGATTTAGCCTTCCGCCGGGGGCTGCACAGCCCCGGGACCCTGCGCGGAAGGGGGCGCCGACATGACCATCGTCCGGCGCCGACTCTCCCAAGAGCATCTGCACGTGCATCGTGCTGTGCAAGCCCTGTGGGTGCCGTCGTGACGCGTTTCTCGCGCGTCCAGCCACTCCGTGACGGTTCGTGGCTCGGCCGCCCCCGGCCCGTACGCATCCTGACCGTCGTCGTGGTGGTGGCGGCCCTGGCCGCCGTCGTGCTCGGCGCGCTGCAGCCGGTGGACCGCCCGGCCGACCGCCCGCTCTCGCCGCTCGACGGCGTCTGCGTCGCTGCCGTGCTCGCGGCGATCGCCCAGCTCGCCGGTCTTCGCTTCCGGCTCGGGCCGGACGCGGTCTCGGTCAGCTGGGCGGAAGCGGCCGTGATCGTCGGGTTCGTGGTCGCGCCGGCCGGCTGGCTGCCCGCCGCCACCCTGATCGGCACCGGTCTGGCCTGGCTGCTGCTGGCCTGGTTCACCGGGCTGCGCAACGCGGCTGAGGTGGTGCACCTGGTCGCCTCGATGACCCTCGGCGTGTCCGGCGCCGCGCTGGTCACCGCCCTGCTCGCCGGTGACGTCCCGCTGCACGGCGCCCGGCTCCCCTTGGCGCTGGTGGCCGGCGGCGTCACCTATCTGCTCATCACGTTCGGCCTGGTGGTGCTCACCCTCACGCTGCGCCGGGACGCCGAGCCCACCCAGATCGCCACCCGCGTGCTGCACGCCAAGCTGCCGATGTCGGTGGGCAACGTGCTGGTCGGCCTCATCGCGGTGTTCGCGCTGGCCCGGGAGCCGCTCTGGCTGCTCGCCTTCGGTCCGGCGCTGTGGCTGCTGCACCGGACCTACCGGTTCCACCTGCGCGCCGCCGAGGAACGCCGGATGTGGGAGGCGTTCGCCACCGCGACCGCGCGGCTGCCCGGCACCAGCGAGGCCGAGGTGGCCCGGGCCGGGCTGCGCGGCGCCCTCGACGTCTTCGGCGCCCGCCGCGCCGAGCTGGAGGTGCGCACCGAGAGCGGCCACCGGCGGTACGCGCAGGACAGCCCCGGCCTGGACGAGGAGGTCGGCGCCCGCTCCGGCCCGGCGATCACCCGCAGCATGGCGGTGGCCGGCCGGCCGGTCGGCGAACTCACCGTCTGGCTCGGTGAACCCAGCCTGCCGGTGCCGCAGGACGAGGCGGCCATCACGGCGTACGGGGAGGCGCTGGCCGGGGCACTGCACGACGCGGCGGCACACCAGCGGATCGCCGAGCTGGACGCCCGCGTGGCCCATGACCGGGTGCACGACCCGCTGACCGGGCTGGTCAACCGGTTCGCGCTCGCCGCCGTCGGCGACCCCCTGCTGCGCACCCTCGAACGCGACCGGCACGTGGCCGTGCTGCTGCTCGACGTGGTCGACTTCCGGCAAGTCAACAGCACCCTCGGGCACCGCGGCGGCGACGAGGTGCTGCGCCTGGTCGCGGGACGGCTCGCCGAGCTGGCCCGGTCCGGCGAGATCGTCGCGCGGACCGGTGACGACGAGTTCGCGCTGCTCGCGCCGACCGTGGTGGCGCTCGCCGACTCCGCCGGGTGGCCGCAGGGCGAGCCCAGCCCACTGCCGGTGGCGCTGCGCCGGGCCCGCGAGCTGGTGGAGCAGCTGCGGCTGCCGATGGAGGTGGCGGGCGTGCGCCTGGCCATCGAGGTGACCGTCGGCGTGGTCGTCGCCCGGGCCGGCCAGGTCGAGGTCGGCGAGTTGCTCAGGCGGGCGTCGCTCGCCGTCGGCCGGGCCAAGGAGCTCGGGGTCACCGTCGGGACCTACGACAGCGGTCAGGACGCCAGCAGCACCGATCAGCTGGCCCTGCTCGCCGAACTGCAGGACGCTTTCGTCGCGGACGACCAGATCGTTCTCTACCTGCAGCCGGCCGTCGACCTGGTGACGTCCGTGCCGACCGGGGTGGAGGCGCTGGTCCGCTGGCGGCATCCGCGCCGGGGGCAGCTGTCGCCGGGTGACTTCCTGCCCGCGGTGGAGCGCAGCGAGCTGCTCATCCCGTTCACCCGGCGGGTCCTCGACCTGGCACTGGCCGCCGCGGCCAACTGGAACGCGCACGGCATCGACGTACCGGTGTCGGTCAACGTGTCGGCGCGCAGCCTGACCGACCCGACCTTCCCGGCGCAGGTCACCGAGGCGCTGCGGCGGCACCGTACGCCGGCGTCCCGCCTGGTTCTGGAGATCACCGAGTCGGTGGCGGTGAGTGAGCAGGAGATCGTCGACGAGGTGCTGGCCCGGCTGCGGGCGTCCGGTGTGCAGGTGTCGCTCGACGACTTCGGCACCGGGTTCTCGTCGCTCGCCTCGGTCACCCGGATGCCGGTCGACGAGATCAAGATCGACCGGTCGTTCGTGGACGAGATGATCGACTCGGCGGCGGCCGGGGCGGTCGTGCGGGGCGCGGTCGAGCTGGGCGCCCGGCTGGGCGTGCGGGTGGTCGCCGAGGGCATCGAGACGATGGAGCAGCGGGCCGCGCTGATCGCCCTGGGCTGCCCGACCGCGCAGGGTTACCACTTCTGCAAGCCGATGCCCGCCGACAAGATCGTGCAGGCGTTGTCGCAGCTGGCGGCCACGTCACCGGCGCCGCAGATCGCGCCGCTGCGCGCGGAGGACGCTTCCTGACGGCCGATCGCCGTTCGGCGTGAGAGTGTTGGGGGATGGCCAACCGTCTCGCCGAAGCCACCTCGCCCTACCTGCAGCAGCACCGGGACAACCCGGTCGACTGGTGGCAGTGGTCACCCGAGGCGTTCGAGGAGGCCCGCCGCCGCGACGTGCCGGTGATCATCTCGGTCGGTTACGCGGCCTGCCACTGGTGCCACGTGATGGCCCACGAGTCCTTCGAGGACGACGAGATCGCGAAGCTGATGAACGACGGCTTCGTCTCGATCAAGGTGGACCGGGAGGAGCGGCCCGACGTCGACGCCGTTTACATGACCGCGACGCAGGCGATGACCGGGCAGGGCGGCTGGCCGATGACGGTCTTCGCCACTCCCGACGGTGATCCGTTCTTCTGCGGCACGTACTTTCCGAAGCAGAGCTTCGCCAAGCTGCTGGAGAACGTCGCCACGGTCTGGCGTGACCAGCGCGACGACGTGCTGAAACAGGGCGCCGCGGTGGTCCAGGCGGTCGGCGGCGCGCAGCTGGTCGGCGGGCCGACCGCGCCGATCTCCGCCGAGCTGCTCACGGCCGCGGCGAACGGCCTGGCCAGGGAACACGACGAGACGTACGGCGGGTTCGGCGGCGCACCGAAGTTCCCGCCGCACATGAACCTGCTCTTCCTGCTGCGGCATCACGAGCGCACCGGGTCGGCGCAGGCGCTGGAGATGGTCCGGCACACCGCCGAGCAGATGGGCCGCGGCGGCCTCTACGACCAGCTCGCCGGCGGCTTCGCCCGGTACTCGGTGGACAACACCTGGACCGTGCCGCACTTCGAGAAGATGCTCTACGACAACGCGCTGCTGCTGCGGGTCTACACCCAGCTGTGGCGGCTCACCGGGGACGCGTTCGCCCGTCGCATCGCCGACGAGACCGCCGCGTTCCTGCTGCGCGACATGGGTACGCCGCAGGGCGGCCTGGCGTCGGCGCTGGACGCCGACGCCGAAGGCGTCGAGGGTCTGACGTACGCGTGGACGCCCGCCGAGCTCGTCGGCGCTCTCGGCCCGGACGACGGGACGTGGGCGGCCGACCTGTTCCGGGTGACCACGGCCGGGACATTCGAGCACGGCAAGAGCGTGCTGGTGCTGGCCCGCGACATCGACGCCGCCGAAGAGTCCCTGGTCGCCCGCTGGCAGGACGTCCGGAGGCGGCTCCTGGCCGCCCGGGCCGGCCGCCCGCAGCCGGCCCGCGACGACAAGGTGGTCGCCTCCTGGAACGGTCTCGCCATCACGGCTCTCGCCGAGCACGGCGTGCTCACCGGAACGGCGTCGTCGCGTGAGGCAGCGGTCGCGCTTGCCGAGGTGCTGGCGGAGCGGCACCTGGTCGGCGGTCGTCTGCGCCGGGTCTCCCGGGACGGTGCGGTCGGCGAGCCGGCCGGGGTGCTGGACGACTACGGGTGTGTAGCCGAGGCGTTCCTCGCGGTGCACCAGGTGACAGCTGATCCGCGCTGGCTGAGGCTAGCGAAGGAGCTGCTGGACGTGGCGCTGGCGCATTTCGGCACCGGGGAGGGCGGGTTCTACGACACCGCCGACGACGCGGAGAAGCTGCTGACCCGCCCGGCGGATCCGACCGACAACGCCACCCCGTCAGGTGCGTCGGCGATCTGCGCGGCGCTGGTGGCCTATGCGGCGCTGAGCGGCGAGACCGCCTACCGCGAGGCGGCAGACGCGGCGCTGGCGACACTCGGGCCGCTGATCGGCGGGCATCCCCGGTTCGCGGGCTACTCGGCGGCGGTCGCCGAGGCGGCGCTGACCGGCCCGTTCGAGATCGCGGTGGCCACGACCGATCTGGCAGATCCGCTGGTGGCGGCGGCTTTCCGGCACGCGCCGGGCGGCACCGTGGTGGTCGCCGGCGAGCCGGACCGGGCGGGCGTCCCGCTGCTGGCCGACCGCCCGCTCACCAACGGGCAGGCCACCGCATATGTCTGCCGTGGTTTCGTCTGCGACCGCCCCGTCACCACACCGTCCGACCTGCTGACCCGCCTGCGCCAATCCACCGTGTGATCTCCCGCCGCCCCACGAACCCGAACTTCACGCGCTCCTAGCTCGCGCGGGGCACGTCCGGTCACGGTGGAACCGCTTGGCTGACCGTCAGCGTCGTCTCAGGCCTGCCGAGGCAACTCTCAGGCGCAGCCGGACAAACCGGCTGGCAGTGAGTGTTGGTTCGGGCTGGCCGGGGCGACTCTGAGGTGCAGCCGGGCAAACCGGCTGGCGGTGAGTGTTGGTTCGGGTTGGCTTGGGCGACTCTGAGGTGCAGCCGGGCAAACCGGCTGGCGGTGAGTGTTGGTTCGGGTTGGCTTGGGCGGCTCTGAGGTGCAGCTGGGTGGGCTGGCTGGCGGTGGGTGTTGGTTCGGGTTGGCTTGGGCGGCTCTGAGGTGCAGCTGGGTGGGCTGGCTGGCGGTGGGTGTTGGTTCGGGCTGGCTTGGGCGGCTCTGAGGTGCAGCTGGGTGGGCTGGCTGGCGGTGGGTGTTGGTTCGGGCTGGCTGAGGCGACTCTCAGGTGCAGCTGGGCGGGCTGGCTGGCGGAGGGTGTTGGTTCGGGCTGGCTTGGGCGGCTCTGAGGTGCAGCTGGGCGGGCTGGCTGGCGGCCGGGGCTGTTTGTTTGCGCTTGGGCTGTGCTGAGAGCCGGCTGACCGGGATCGGCGTGCATCGGCAAGGGCTCGTGGGCGGACACATTCCCGCACGGTTCGAGCGTGTGGAGTGAGCGGCGGAAGTTCACGGGGTGGGGTTGGCGCTTGCGGTCGGGCGTGGGGTTGCGGAGAGGCGGAGCCGTTGGGGTGGAGTGGGTGGGGAGGGGCTGGTGCGGTTGGGGCGGGGTAGGGCGTACGGGAAATGGGGTTGATTTTTGGGTGAGCTGGGGAATCGCTAGGCTTGCCTGGCGATGGATACCCGAACCGGTCTGCCCGTAGTCGGCATGGTGGGCGGCGGCCAGCTGGCCCGGATGACCCACCAGGCCGCCATTTCCCTCGGCCAGTCACTGCGTGTGCTCAGTGAGAAGCCTGACGACAGCGCCGCCCTGGTCGCGGCTGATGTGCCGATCGGCACGCACACCGATCTCGCTGCGTTGCGTGAGTTCGCGAAAGGCTGTGACGCGGTCACCTTCGACCACGAGCACGTGCCCACCGAGCATATCGAGGCGCTCGAAACCGAGGGTGTGAAGATCTTCCCGGGTTCGAAGGCGCTGGTCTTCGCCCAGGACAAGGGCATGATGCGGGAGCGCCTGGCGGAGCTGGGCGCGCCGGTGCCGCGGTGGGCGCGGGTCAGCAGCGCCGCTGAGATCGAGGCGTTCGCGGGCGGCTCCTGGCCGGTGGTCGCCAAGGCGACCCGCGGGGGGTACGACGGGCGCGGCGTCTGGATGGTCGGTTCGCCGGAGGCCGCCGCCGATCTGGTGTCGACCGGCATCCCGCTGATCGTCGAGGAGAAGGTGCCGCTGCGCCGCGAGCTCGCTGCCCTGGTGGCGCGGTCGCCGTTCGGGCAGGTCGCGGCCTATCCGGTGGTGGAGACCGTGCAGAAGGACGGGATCTGCGTCGAGGTGATCGCCCCCGCGCCGGGTCTGTCCGAGGAGCGCGCCGTCGAGGCGCAGCAGCTCGCCATCGACCTGGCGAACGCGCTCGGTGTGGTGGGCCTGCTCGCCGTCGAGCTGTTCGAGACCGACGCCGGCATCGTGGTGAACGAGCTGGCGATGCGCCCGCACAACTCCGGCCACTGGACCATCGAGGGGGCCCGGACCTCGCAGTTCGAGCAGCATCTGCGGGCCGTGCTGGACTACCCGATGGGCGAGACCGCGCTGACCGCGCCGGTGGTCGTGATGGCCAACGTGCTCGGCGGGGAACCCGGCGGGATCTCCATCGACGAGCGGCTGCACCACCTCTTCGCGGAGGATCCGGGCGCGCGCGTGCACCTTTACGGCAAGCAGGTCCGGCCCGGTCGCAAGATCGGCCACGTCACCGTGCTCGGTGACGATCTCGAACGGGTGCGGGCGCGGGCCGTGCGCGCCGCCAAGTGGCTTCAGGAAGGCGTCTAGATGGCCCCGCAGGTCGGCATCATCATGGGCAGCGACTCGGACTGGCCCACCATGGAGGCCGCCGCGGTCGCGCTCGCCGAGTTCGACGTGCCGTTCGAGGTCGGGGTCGTCTCCGCGCACCGCACCGTGCGCAAGATGGTCGACTACGCCGAGTCGGCGGCCGGCCGGGGCATCCAGGCGATCATCGCGGGCGCCGGCGGGGCCGCGCACCTGCCGGGCATGGTGGCCGCCCTGACGCCGCTGCCGGTGATCGGCGTGCCGGTGCCGCTCAAGCACCTGGACGGGATGGATTCGCTGCTCTCCATCGTGCAGATGCCGGCCGGGGTGCCGGTGGCCACGGTGTCGATCGGCGGGGCGCGCAACGCCGGGCTGCTGGCGGTCCGCATCCTCGGCGCGGCGAACCCGGCGCTGCGGCAGCGGATGGCCGACTTCCAGACCGGCCTGGAGAAGCTGGTCGCCGAGAAGGACGCGGCGCTGCGCGAGAAACTGCTCGGCTAGCGCATCTGCGACACCACGTTCCGCAGCTCCTGGGCCCGCCGCCGGCTCTCGCTGGTGGCGCCCAGGAAGAGCAGGATCACGCCGATCGGCACCAGCATCAGCCACGGCCCGCCGAGGGTGAACGCGAACCGGAACGCGGCGATGACGGTGGCGATCGTGCCGACCACCACCGGCGCCTGCTGCCGGGTCCGCGACCCGATGATCAGGGTGATCACCGCGCCGAGCAGCAGCAGCACCTGACGCAGGTCGCCGCCGTTGCCGGCCAGCACCAGGCCCGTCGTCGGCACGAAGGCGGCCAGCAGCGCCGGACCGTACGCCGCCCAGCTGCTCAGATCGGGCCGGTGGTGCGCCTCGACCACGCCGACCGCGAGCGCGAGGGCCGCGAACGGCAACGTGTACGCCTCCGGGAGCCCGACCTCGGCCAGCGCGATGAACAGCCACCAGCCGACGATCTCGAACCCGACCGCCACCCAGAACAGGGTCCGCCGCTGGTGCGGGGTCCGGTCCGGCCGCGACGCCGCCAGGCCGAGCACCGCGCCCCAGGCGGCCAGCAGCGCGGCCAGGTGGGGCAGCGAGTCGAAGGCCAGCGCCCCGGCGATGAAGGCCGACGCGTACCCGCACCACTCGACGGTGACCGCCTCGGGCCGGTACTGCGGCAGGCCGAGCCGGGGCAGCGCCGCCTCCAGGGAGAGCAGCGCGGCACCGACCGCGAGAACGCCGAACGCCGCCCAGTGCCGGTCCAGCCCGGCCGCGATCGCCGCGGTCAGCACGAACATCTGGCCCATCAGGGCGGTGAAGAGCCAGCCCAGCAGCCGGGCCATCTGGGTGCGGCCGCCGATCGCGGCGACCAGGCCGACACCGACCGCGCTGCCCAGCGTGAACAGGGTGAGCGGCTGCTCGGCGAGGCTGCCGGCCAGACCGGCGCCGCCGGCCAGCAGACCGATCGCGAAGACCACGCTGCGGGTGCCGCGCAGCAGCGGCGCCCGGGTCGCGATCGGCGGCGGGGTGAGCGCCAGGCCCAGCATCGAGATGGTGAAGACCACCAGGGCGGCGCCGGTCGCGGCCGGGAACGAGGCGCCCAGCGCGATCGGCGTGATCAGCAGGGTCAGCGCGATCCCGGGCAGCACCACCGGCACGGCCTCGGAAGCCTTGCCGCCGAAGCCGAGCGCGGCCAGCGCCGCGGCCCCGGTGAGCAGCACCGCGGCGAGCGCGCTGGTCGCGTCGACGTTGCCGGCGGCCGGGTTGGCGAGCGCCGGGATCGGCCCCTCCCAGATCGCCCGCAGCTGCTGCAGCGGGTCGACCAGCGCGGCACGCAGGGCCGGAGCGAGCGAGAAGAGTGCCAGCAGGGTCGGGATCAGGGCCATCGCCACGGCGCCGGTGGCCGGGTCGGCCAGCCAGCGCTCGCCCCAGCCGCCACGGCCCAGGCCGCTGGAGCGCCACGCGCCGCGGCGGGCCCGGGTGTACCGGCTCGGCGGCGGGTATTCGACCGGGGCGACCCGCTGGACCGGGGCCGGCACAGCGCCGCGCAGCAGCTCGGCGAGCACGCCGAGGAAGGCGGCCGCCGCCGCGTAGAGCGCGGTGGGGTAGTCGGTCGGCACCGAGGTGACCGCCGTGATGGTGGCGCCCATGACGAGGCCGATCGTCGCCCAGGGCAGATATTGCGGTACGTGCCGGCCGGCCGCGGCGAGCAGGGCCAGGCCGAGGCTGGAGGCGGCCAGCGCGGCGGTCAGCACCACCTGCAGGTTGTGGCCCTGATCGGCGGCGAGAGCGGCGAAGACACCGGGCAGGGCGAGCAGCACCGAGGCGGTGGCCGCGCCACCGAGCTGGGCCCGGTGCGGCGGCAGCACCAGGATCGGCGGCTCGCCCGGCGCCACCTCGGCGAACTCGACGGTCGGCGCCGGGTCGTCCGGCGTGCCGACGGTCTGCCGCACCGGGATGCGGGCCATCACCGCCACGAGCAGGCCGAGCATCACCACCAGGAGCAGGGCGAGCGCGGTCGACCAGGGGCGGACCAGGCCGGTGGCGGTGGCGTGCAGCAGCACCACGGCGGCCACCCCGGCGCGGGCGCGGGCGGCGGCGGGCTGCGCGGCGGCGACGGCGGCCAGCGCGTACGCGATGGCGACCGCCCCACCGACCACCAGCGGTGACCACCAGGGCAGGCCGAAGGCCCACGGGGCGCCGATCGTGGCCAGCGCGGCGGCCAGCCCGGAGGCGTAGTGCGACCACGGTTTCGGCATCCCGATCGCGGCCGTGATCGCGACCATGACCAGGGCGAACGGCGCCTGCCAGGCACCCGGTGGGGCGTCTGCCGCGTACCGGCTCAGGTCGGCGGCCCAGAGCGGGCCGGGCGCGGAGAGGATCCGCAGCCCGCCCTCGATCGCCTGCCAGCCGGCGATCGCGCCGACCACCGCGCCGGCGATGGCCAGACCGCGCGAGGGGCCGCGCCGGAGGTCCTCCTCCAGCACCGTGACGCCCATGCCGACCAGCAGGATCACCACGCCGGCGACGGCGAGCGGCGCGTTCGGGAAGGCCAGCGCGGCGACCCGGGCCAGCGCGCCGCAGATCGCGACGGTGGCTGCCGCGGCGGCGATGTCCGGGCCGTCGAGCACCCGGTCGTTGCGGCCGCGGGCGTCGATCGACTTGGCGAAGAAGAGCAGGCCGGCGGCGCCCAGCAGCAGCGCGCCGACCCACAGGTCGGGTGCGGCGGCGCCGGGCGCGAAGAGCGCGGCGAAGGCCATCGCGAGCGCGCCCAGCCCGGTGCCGGCGGTCAGCGGCAGGCTGATCTCCCGGTGCGCGACCTGGAACACGGCCGCGTAGCTGAGCGTGCCGGCGACCGCGAGGAAGCCGGCGGCCAGGGCTGGGACGGTCGAGCCCGCGGTCGGCGGGGGACCGCCGCCGGTGTCGGAGATGGCGAGCGCGGCGGTGACCGCGGCGCCCGGGATGGCGAGCGCGGCGGCGCCGGCCGCCCAGTCGCCGACCAGCCAGGCGAAGAGCCGGACCGGGATCTGCCGGGCGGCGATCGCCACCATCACGCCCGCGCCGGCGATCGCGGTGAGCACCGCCGCGGTCAGCCAGGAGGCGCTCAGCGAGGCGCCCGCACCGAACAGGCCGACCACCCCGGCCGCCACCACGTGGGCGACCGCGATGCGCCTGGTGCTCGCCCACAGGCCGGCGGCGCCCAGGCCGATGGCCGCCAGCACGAGCGGCCAGGGCGCCTCGGACCAGGGCAGACTCAGCGAGGCCGGCACCGACAGGGCGGTCAGCGCGATGCCCGCCACCGCGCCCTCGTGCCGGATGCCGGCGGGCAGGGCCAGCGCGGCCGCGATGGTCAGCAGCAGCGCGCTGAACGCGAGCAGCCAGCCCTCGGGGCCGACCGCCTCGGCCAACTGCTGCGAGTAGGCGGCGGTGTCCGCGTCCCAGACCGGGCGGGCCGCGGCGACCGGAGCGATCGCGGCGCGCAGCACGTCCACCGCCACGATCAGGCCGATCAGGGTCAGGGCGGCGGTCGACGCGTACTGCGGGCCGCGGCGCACCGGCTCGGCCAGCATCCCGACGACGGCGCCGGTCAGGGCGACCACCGCGGCCGAGGCGACCAGCGTCCAGTGCGGGGAGACCACGTCGGTGATCCGGGCGGTCGCGCCGATCAGCGCCAGGGTGAGCACGGCGCCGGCCACGTTCAGCGCGAGCGGGTTCTTCAGCAGCCGGGCCGCGGCCACGGCGGTCGCCGCGGCGGCCACCAGGATCAGGCCGGACCGCAGCGCGTCCCCGGCGGTCTGTGCCTGCAGCAGAGCCACCGAGGAGTAGAGCAGCGCGCCCGCGCAGGCCAGGCAGAGCAGCGCGAAGGTCAGCTCGCGCAGCCAGTCGGCGGACGGCGGGGTGGCCGGCGGGGCCAGCGGCACCGAACCGGCAGCCGGCGCGCCCTCCGGCCGCGGACCGGGGAAGATCCGGGTGGGCAGCCAGCGGCGCCGGGGCCGGGTCAGACCGGGAATGATCAGATCCGGCTCTTCCGGCCGGGACTCCGGGCGGGGCGGGGCGTCCGCCGCGTACGCCGCCGGGTCTGCCGGATCGGGCGCGCCGGGACGGCGCGCGAAGCGCTCGCCGTCGGCGTCGGCCTCGGCGAGCGACACCCGGTCGGCCGGCCAGGGCCGGCCCAGCGGCCAGCGCGGCACCAGCCGCCCGGTCCGGATCACGGTGGTCAGCAGCAGGAGATCGAGCACGGCCACGGTGGTCAGCGCCAGGCCCCAGCCGGCCGGGCTCTGGATCATGGGGTACGCCAGGAGCGGCGCGACCGGCTGGGTGGCGATGACCGTGGCGTACCGTGGCGCGGCGAGGCGGGTGAGGCCCGCGTAGACGAAACCGGCCACCGCCGTGATCGCGAAGGTGAGGCCCAGGTAGAGGGCGACCGGCACGTCCGGCCCACCGGCCAGCGGGCTCCCGTGCAGCGCGTAGAGCGTCATCGGGAGCAGGATCAGGCCGACCGCGGCGATCGTCTCACCGGTGGAGGTCAGGCCGCGGCGGGCCACCCCGGGCGCGACGGTCAGGGCGATGCCGGTGGCCAGGGCCAGGATCAGCGTCCGGGCGAACGGGTTGGAGACCGCCACCCCGGCGAAGACGACGGCCGCCACCCCGAGCAGCAGCGCGCCCAGGGCGAGCAGGATGTTCTGCACCGACTGGCTGGACGCCTCGGGCCCGTGCTCCATGGTGGCCAGCGGCGGGCGCCGCGGGCCGGGCGGCGCGACCCGCTCGGCCGGCGGGGGATCGTCGACCAGCACGGTCACCCCGTCGGAGGCGGCACCGGGCGGCCCGGTGTGCGCGGTGCCCGGCTCGGCCCAGTCCGGCGGCGGCGCGGTGGTGGGGCGCCGGCGTGCCGACTCGGGCGGCGGCGGGGGTGTGTCGGGTTCGCCGCCCGGTCGCCCGGTCGGCGGCGGTGGTGGCGGGAAGTCTTCCGGCGGTTTGCGCTTGCCGCTGGTCCGCCGGCTCTTCGCGCCCTTGGACTTCTGCGCGTGGGCCAGGATGTCGCGCTGGAACTGGGCCGCCTGGATCTTGGCCGCGATCTGCGTCCGCTCCTTGGCGGCCTGCATGTCGCGGATTTTCATTGACGCGATGGAGGCATCGATACGAGCCAGCTCGTCTACGTAGTCGAGCTCGTCGTCAGCCTGCGCCACGGGACCTCCTCGACCAGCCGGCGGCTCGGTGTAAGAAAAGCATGCCGGTACGACACCTCATTAGAACAGTCTCAAGCGGGTAGAGATCTGCGGAAACGACCCCAACCCGGCGGTTTTCCAGCATGCCCTCGAACGGGCGGCGATATTCGGCACAGAAGCCGCTGTTGCCAGGCGCACGCTACGCGCCGGTAACATGGCGGCGGGACCGCCTGAGGGAAGGTTAAGGAGCATGTCAGAGTTCGACGTCTACCGGCTTCCGGAGGACCACGAGACGATCCGCGCCGCCGTGCGCGAGGTCTGCGACGCGCGGGTCGCCCCGAACGCCGCCGAGGCCGACGAGACCGGTGAATTCCCGAAGGCGTCGTACGACGCGCTCCGCTCGTCCGACTTCCACGCCCCGCACATTCCGGTGGAGTACGGCGGCGCCGGCGCCGACGCGCTGGCCACCGCGATCGTGATCGAGGAGGTGGCCCGTGCCTGCGCCTCGTCGTCGCTGATCCCCGCGGTCAACAAGCTGGGCACGATGCCGCTGATCCTGTCGGCGTCCGAGGACCTCAAGCAGCGCTACCTGACCAAGGTCGCCGCGGGCGAGGCGATGTTCTCGTACTGCCTGTCCGAGCCGGAGGCCGGCTCCGACGCCGCGTCGATGACCACCCGGGCCGTGCGCGACGGCGACCACTGGGTGCTCAACGGCGTCAAGCGCTGGATCACCAACGCCGGCGTCTCGGAGTACTACACGGTCTTCGCCGTCACCGACCCGTCGGCCCGCTCCCGCGGCATCTCCGCGTTCGTGGTGGAGAAGTCCGACGAGGGCGTCAGCTTCGGCGCGCCGGAGAAGAAGCTCGGCATCAAGGGCTCGCCGACCCGCGAGGTCTACTTCGACAACGTGCGCATCCCCGTCGACCGGATGATCGGCGCCGAGGGCACCGGTTTCGCCACCGCGATGAAGACCCTCGACCACACCCGGGTCACCATCGCCGCGCAGGCCATCGGCATCGCCCAGGGCGCGCTCGACTTCGCCCTCGGCTACGCCAAGGAGCGCAAGCAGTTCGGCAAGGCGATCGCCGACTTCCAGGGCCTGCAGTTCATGCTCGCCGACATGGGCATGAAGCTGGAGGCGGCCCGTCAGCTCACCTATGTGGCGGCCGGCAAGAGCGAGCGCGGCGACGCCGACCTGACCTATTTCGGCGCGGCCGCGAAGTGCTTCGCGTCGGACGCCGCCATGGAGATCACCACCGACGCGGTGCAGATCCTGGGCGGTTACGGCTACACCCGCGACTACCCGGTCGAGCGCATGATGCGCGACGCCAAGATCACCCAGATCTACGAGGGCACCAACCAGGTCCAGCGGATCGTCATGGCGCGGCAGCTCCTCAAGGACTGAGAAGCAGGTTCGGGCAAGCCGGGGCGGGGGTCGACTCAGAGAGTCGGCCCCCGTCTTCAGTCGGGCCTCGACGACGCCCGGACGATGGCCGCCAGCTGTGCCCGTGACGTGATGCCCAGCTTGGGGAAGGCCTTGTAGAGGTGGTATCCGACGGTTCGCGGGCTGAGGAAGAGCTGCCCGGCGATGTCGCGGTTGGAGGCGCCGGCGGCCGCCAGGCGTACGACCTGACGCTCTTGGGCGGTGAGGACGCTCAGCGGGTCGCCGGCCCGGCGCGGCGCTGCCGGGACGTCCCCGGTCGCGCGTAGCTCCGCACGGGCCCGTTCCGCCCACGACGTCGCACCGAGTTGCTCGAACGTCTCGAGTGCCTCCCGCAGCTGCGCGCGTGCGTCCGCCCGCCGTCGCGCTCGGCGCAGCCACTCACCGAAGGCGAGGCGCGTCCTCGCGTGCTCGTACGGCTGATCACCTTCCGCGTGGCGGTGCACGGCTTCCGCGAAGTGTCTCCCGTCGTCCTCGACCAGGGCGCGGCAGCGCAGAGCGATCGCGTCCGACGACGGCCGACCGGCGTGCTTCGCCCAGGTCAGGTAGCGGGCAAGTGGTTCCCTGGCCCGTTCCGGCCGGCCACTGCGGACGGCGGCTTCCACCTGGTCCGCGGCCGCCGCGACGGCGATGCCCGCCGGTGGGATGGCCTCCAGGTGCTCCAGGGCCGCATCCGGCCGGCCCCGGCCGAGTTCGAGCAGGCCGAGCGCCCAGCGCCCGATCGCCGCCGCGGGCGCGAGACCTCGCTCGCCGGCTCTCGCCAGTCCCTCGTCGGCCTTCGCCCGGCATCCCCGCACGTCTCCCTGATGAGCGAGGACCCAGGCGAGAACACACGTGAGGTGGCTGATCCGATGCTCGTGCCCCAGGTCCGTCGCCAGCCGCAGCCCGGTGGTCACCGAGGCGGTGGCTTCGTCGTACCGGCCGAGCATCCCTTGCGCGAATCCCTGATTCTCGAGCGCGAAGGAGAGCCAGCCGATCATCCCGCTGTCGCGGCAGTCCGCCGCCACGCGAAGGTTGATCTCCTGACAGAGGTCGGGGCGGCCCAACGGCAGGCAGAGCGAGGCAGCGAAACTCAGCCCGGGCACCCCCAGCCCGGCAAGCGCTTCCGGGGTCACCGCCTCTCCCAGCAGGGTGATCCCGCCGCCGAAGTCTCCGCTCACCATGCGGGCCAGCCCGAGCGCGCCGTCGATCAACGGCGAGTCGATGCCGGGAAGCGCGCGAAGGCACGCGGCGGCCTCCTCGGCCAGGCGGTGGTCCCCGGCGTACCAGGCGCAGCGGATTCCCTCCACCAGCAGCCAGGCGCTCCGCTCGGCGGAACGGGCCGCTACGCGGGGGATGCTGTCCACGATGATCCGCCCGGCCTCCTGTGGGGTGCTCAGCTCGAACCGGCGGTGAGCCCGGACCTGGATCAGCGCGGCGATCAGGTCCGGATCGTCCACGTCCGGGGCGGCCCGGTCGGCCAGTTCGGCGGCGCGGCTCATCAGACCGGCGTCACTCGCTGCCAACGCGGCTGCGGCCAGCCGGGCGGATCGTCGTGCCGGATCGTCGGCGAGTTCGGCGGCCCGTTCGTAGGCGGCCGCGATCGCGGCGTGGCCACCCCGGGTGCGCGCCCGTGCCGCCGTCTGCTCCAGTTCTCGTGCCACGCCCTCGTCGGGGCCGACCGTTGCGGCAGCCAGATGCCACGCTCGCCGGTCGGCCGCGTCGGCAGCCGCTGAGCCGGCGAGGGCTTCGGCCAGGGCTCGATGGGCGGCAAGGCGCGCGGTCACGGGTGCGCTCTGGTAGGCGGCGGCCCTGATGAGGGGATGTCTGAAGCCGACAACCGCTCCCCGGACCTCGATGAGGTGCCGGTGGGCGGCCGCTTCCAGGCCGTGCAGGGTGGCCCCCGCACGAACCAGGGTGTGAATCTCCCCAGTGCCGTCCGCCGCAGCGATCAGCAGTGCGGTCCGTGCCGGCTCGGCAAGCGTGGCTATCTGTGCCTGGAACGCCTCCTGGACGCGATCGGCGACGGGCATCGCCCCCACCGGGGACAACCGTCCCGCCCGCTGTTCGGCGGTGAGCGCAGCCGGTAGTTCGATGAGCGCCAGGGGATTGCCGGCCGACTCGTAGAGGAGCCGCTCTCGTACCTGTGGCGGGAGACCGGCGGGGAGCAGGGCGGCAGCGGCCGCATCGTCGAGTCCGCCCAGCCGCAGTTCGGGTAGCCCCACGGCAGGGAATCCGGAGCGCGCCGCGAAGATCATCGCGACGCCTTCAGCCTCGAGCCGGCGGGCGGCGAACACCAGGGCATCCATGGATGCCGGGTCGATCCACTGCGCGTCGTCGATCAGGCAGAGCAGCGCACCGTCACCGGCGAGCTCGGACAGAAGGTTCAGCGTGGCCAGCCCGACCAGGAACCGGTTCGCGGGAGCGATGTCGCCCAGCCCCAGAGCGCCGCTGAGCGCCCTGGCCTGCGCGTCCGGCAGCGCCGGGATGCGGTCCAGGCCGGAGCGCAGAAGCAGGTGGAGCGCGGCGAACGGCAAGGTGGCCTCGGACTCCGCACCGGCGCTCCGCAACACTCGCATGCCTTCTGCGCCCCGCGCGGCGTAGTCCAGCAGCGCCGACTTGCCGATCCCCGCCGGGCCCCGAATGAGCAGCACCCCGCTGCGGCCGCCGCGCGCCAGTGCCAGGACACGGTCGAGGTCCGCCTGCTCGCCAGATCTGCCGTGCAGCACAGTCAGGAACCTACCGTCACGACGACTGATTCGGATCGGCGCAGGACTTCGTAGCTTCGTGACCAGAGCACTTCAGGTACTACGAAGGGACCCACGAATGACCGCCATCGCGGGCAACATCAAGACCGCCACGGACGCCAGACTGCTCCGCTTCGCCCTCAAGCAGGACGCGATCGGCTCGGGCGCCAACGGAGTCGTCTACCTGGTCGTGGCGGCGGTATTCGGCGAGATGTTCGGCCTCCCCGCCGCTTTGCTCTACCCGATCGGCGCCTTCCTGGTGGTCTTCGCGACCGCGCTGTTGGTTCTCGCGTCACGGCCGACGGTGAGCAGGGTCGCCGCCGGCGTCGTGATCGCGGTCAACGTCGGGTGGGTGGCCGCGAGCGTCGAGCTCCTTCTCGTCGATGGGATCACGCTCACCGGCCTCGGTGTCGCACTGGTGATCGCGCAGGCGGTCGTGGTGGCGGGCTTCACCGTCCTGCAACTCGCCGGTCTTCGCAAGAGGCGGTGAAAACCCCTGGTGGACGGTATCCGGGATCATCCCGATGCAGCCGGGAGGTGGCGTTCCTACCGTCGAAGACATGAAGCGATTCGCCATCGGCGTACTCAAGGTCCTCGGGGTGATCCTCGGGCTCTACCTCATCGCCCGAGCGGTCGCCGAACCGTTCGTCATCGACGTCACCGATCCGGCGACCTACCGCGACGACTGGGGCGGCCCGGCCCTGGCCGGCGTGCTGGCGGTGCACATGGGCCCCGGCGTCCTCGCCGCGCTCGCCCTGTTCGGAGCGGCGCGGCGCCGGCTGGCGGGCCGCCGCGAGACGGTCGATCAGGCCAGGATCGAGGCGCCGAGCAGCTCCCGATAGTCGTCCAGGAAGAACGTCCCCTTGTACTGAACGGTCACCTCGGGCCCGACGAGGCCCCACTCCGGTGCATAACCGGCGCCGCCGGCCGGACCGAGCGGCACCAGCATCGCGTCGGGCGCCGGGTGGTACTCCCGGTGCGGTGCTTCACCGCGGATCAGCGCACGGATGTTGGCGGCCACTACCTCGGCGTGCTCACCCGCGGCCCGGGCCTGCTTGAGCTCGGGCAGGGCGGTCACGTCACCGACCGCGAAGACCGTCTCCTGCCCGGTCAGGCGCAGCTGCGGCGTCACCGCCCGCCGGCCGTCCGCCTGCCGGGCCGGGGACAGCGCGGCGTCCAGGTAGTCGGTGCGGACGCCGGAGCCGAAGCACGGGAACCACAGGTCGGCGGCGAGCACGTCACCCTCGGCGGTGGTCACGGTGAACGGGCGCAGGCTTCCCGGCGCCGGCTCCGGCTGGGCACGCAGCGAGGTGCCCAGGATCAGGCGTACGCCCAGCGCGTCGAGCTGGCGGCGCAACTCGGCGCGGAACTCCTCGGGGAAGCGGCCGCCGAGCACGTCGGGGCCGGGGTCGAGCACCGTGACCGACTTCTCCGGCCAGGCCGCCTTGATCTCCCCGGCGAACTCCAGGCCGATCGGGCCGGCGCCGAGCAGCAGCACTGTCGAGGCGCGGTGCAGGGCGTCGCGGGTCTGGGCCAGCCGGGCGGCCGCGACGTCCCGGTGCGGGATGTCGATCTTCGCCGGGAAAGGCGCGGCGGAACCGGTCGCCAGCACCACGTAGTCGGCCGGGAGCCGGACGCCGGAGGCCAGCTCGACCTCGGTCGCGGAGACCCGGGACGCGCGGTCTCGCAGGACACGGCCGCGGGGGAGCAGCCCGTCGTACCGAATGAAGATCTTGTCGGTCCACTCCGGATCGACTGTCGCGCGCAGCGCGGCGACGTTGTGCACGAAGGTCTCGCGCGGTTCGACCAGGGTGACGTCGGCGACATCGTCGAGCGCCTTCGCCACCGCGATGCCGCCGTAACCGCCGCCCACCACAACCACTGTCGGAGTCATCTCGTCCGCCTCTCGCAGGTTCGCTGTCGTCGGGATCGACTCTGATCGGCGCGGCGGGCGGCGGGGAGGCCGCGCTCAGGGTGGTAGTGCGGGGGACACCCTGACGGCCTGCGGCGTTGTTACGGTCGATCGGTGAGCGACAACGAGCTGGGACTGTTCCTGCGCAGCCGGCGGGAGGCGATCACGCCGGCCGAGGCCGGCCTCCCCGCGGGCGAGCGACGGCGTACGCCGGGTTTGCGCCGCTCCGAGGTGGCGACCCTCGCCGGGGTCAGCGTGGAGTATCTGATCCGGCTCGAACAGGGCCGGGACCGCCATCCGTCGGCGCAGGTGCTCGCCGCGCTCGCCGGCGTGCTGCGGCTCACCCCGGCCCAGCGGGTCTTCCTGTATCGGCTGGTCAAGGGCGCCGACATGGATTTCAGTTGCCGCGGCGAGGTCGGGCCGGCCCGGACCGTCCGGCCCACCGTGCGAGCCGTGCTCGATCAGCTCGAGCCGACGGCCGCGGTGGTGGTGAACCAGCTCAGTGACGTCCTGGCCTGGACACCGGGTTTCGCCCGGCTGGCCGGCCCGTTCGGCCTGCTCGACGGCGATCCGCCCAACCTGGTCCGCTATTTCTTCACCGACCCGCGGGCGCGCGCCACCTATCCGGACTGGGCGCAGGTCGCGGACGAGCAGGTGGCCGCCCTGAAACAGGGGCCGTTCCGGGCGGACCCGCACGTGGCCGCGCTCGCCGACGAGCTGACCGTGATCGCGGGCGAGGAGTTCACCGGCCGGGTCGCCACGGTGCCGGGGCTGCCCCAGGCCAACGGCACCCTGCGGTTGCGGCATCCGAGCGTGGGTGCGCTGCGGCTGGCCTACGAGACGCTCGAGCTCTCCGCCGACGACGACCAGCGCCTGATCGTCTACCTGCCGGCCGACGAGGCGACGGCGGTGGCGCTGCGCCGCCTGCGCGAGCCGCTGCGGCTCGTCGCCGGCTGACTCACCGGGGCGGAGGCGGCGGCGTCGTGCAGAAGAGCATCGGGTTGGGCGCGGGCCGGTGGACGACCGCGTCCAGGGCGAGGAGGCGCTTCGCGGCGGTCAGCTCCGCGTATTCCTGAGGCGCGGCGGCCGCGGAGACGGTGAAGTGCGGGGCGTCGTGCGCGGCGAGCCAGTCGAGGACGACGCGGCCCTCGCGGGACGGGGTCGTGGCGCGACGGAAGACGTCGTGGACCGCGACCGGCGTGCCGGGGCGCAGGCGGTTCAGCAGGTACCGCCGGTACCAGTGGGCGAACGACGCGGTGTGGGTGGCGTCGATCAGCAGGTGGTCGATGTGGCCCGGGTCGAGGGCGACCGTGGTGCGCACGTCGCAGCGGTGGAAGCGCCAGCGGTGGGTCAGCGCGGTGGGGATCCGGCCGGCCACCTGATCGGTGCCGGCATAGGTGTCGAGGGTGCCGTAACCGTTGTCGGCGAGTGCCCTGAGCAGCCAGGTCGTGGACCAGCCGTGCCCGCCGCCGAGTTCGACGACCCGGCCGGGCCGCAGCTCACGCACCAGCAGATAGCAGATCTCCGACTCGGCGTCGTCGAGTTGTGGTCGCATCCGGTTGCCGTGGAGCAGGGCGGCCTGCGCCTCGCGGGCCGCGCGCAGGGCATCCGCGTGCTTGAAGTAGAGGCCGACGATGAGGTCCATGTCGATGGTCATGCCGCGCCCCGGCCGAGGGTGATCTCGGCCATCGCTCGCAGCGACGAGGTGCCGGGTTGGTAGTAGCCGTCATGGCCGACCGTGTCGGCGCAGGGCAGCGGCAGCGCGCCGAAGTCCGGATCGATCGGCGAGCGGCCGTGCCCGATGCCGAAGATGCGGACGCCGGGGATCCTGCGGATCCAGTCGTCCGGCGCGCTGCCCGCCCACACCCGCGCCGAGGTGTTCAGGGACGCCCGGTCCGGGACGCCCATGCCGGGGCTGCCGATCGCCACGATGTCGGTGACCTGCGGTCCGAGCCGGGACGCTGCCCGGGCGGCGACGATCGACCCGTAGCTGTGCCCGATCACGGTGATCTGCCGCTCCGGGCGGTCCTGCACGAGACCGGCGACGAACCGTTCCAGGGCGAGCGCCCCGGTCGCCGCACGGTCTTCACGGAGCGCTTCCCGGCGTACGCCGTCGGGGGTGTCGTAGCCCAGCCACGCGATCACCGCGACCGGCGTGCCCGGCGCGAGCGCGCGGGCCTGATCGTGCAGTTGCCGCGCCTGCCAGGCGGGCGCCCGGTGGCGCACGCCGCCGAGGCCGGTGTCGAAGTTGGCGAGCTCGGTCGCCACGCCCGGGACCAGGATCGCCACCCGGTTCGCGGTGGCCAGGTCGCCGATCACCTCGGCGGCCAGGCCGTCGCCGCGCCGGTCCAGGGCGAGGATCTGCCGGCCGGGCCGGGCGGGGTCGTGGTTGGCCGCATAGCGGCGGCTGACCGGTACGCCGTCCAGGTTGCCGATCACCTCGGGGTACTGCCGGGTCAACTCGTCGGCGTGGGCCGGCGGGAGGCCCGCGAACCACGTGGAGATCTGCCCGGGGGTGGCGGTGGCCGGGTCGGGCAACTGCCGCGCGTCGGCGAGCCACTCCTGGTGCCGCGGCAGCGCCGGCACGTCCGCCTGCGTGGGCCCGAACAGCCACAACGCCGGTGCGGTGACCAGCAGTGCCGAGACGATCCACAGTCGATTCATCGCCGTTCCTTCGCGTCGTGGTTCTCCGGGGCGCAGCGAAGGTATGGCGGCGGGCTCGGGATGCTCGTCAATCCGCGGAGCCAGATGACCCCTAGTACCGAGGTATCAGCGTCTATGCTCGCGGCGATGAAACAGGGCGATGAAACAACCGCGCGGCGTGCCACGGTTCGTGACGTGGCCGCGCAGACCGGGCTGTCGATCGCGACGGTTTCGCGGGTGCTGAACGGCCGGTCGAACGTCGCCCCGCACACCCGCGACCGGGTGCTCAGCGCGATGGGCTCGCTGGGCCGGCAGGCACCGCAGCGACGTGGTGGCCGGGCCGAGCGGGCCACCGGTGTCTTCGTGCGCTGCCCCTACGTGCTGACCGACTACTTCGGACTGATCGTCTCCGCGGTCGCCGAGGCGCTCGAGCCGCACGGCCTGGAGGTGATCCTGAACGCCGGCGTCGCGGCCCAGCGGGAGCGGGTGCTGCCCGGGCTGACCGGCCGGCGCAACGTCGCCGGCGCGGTGCTGATCCTGCCGCCCGAGCCGGGTGCCGAGCTGGCCCGGCTGCGCGACCGCGGCTTCCCGTTCGTGGTGGTTGACCCGCGTACGCCGCCGCCGCGCAACCTGGCCGCCGTCTCCGCCGCGCACTTCGCCGGCGCCCGCCGGTTGACCGCGCACCTGATCGACCTGGGACATCGCCGGATCGGCATCATCGGCGGCCCGCGCGACTGGCTGGCCAGCGAGAACCGGTTCGCCGGCTATCTGTCGCCGCTCGCCGACGCCGGTGTGCTCCAGGCGCCGGAGCTGACCAGATTCGTGGCCGAGCCGACCACCGAGCTGGGCCACCGGGCCGCGGCGGAGCTGCTGGACCTGCCGGACCGGCCGACCGCCCTGGTGGCGTTCAACGACAAGATGGCGATCGGCGCTCTGCGCGCGGCGGCCGAGCGGGGTCTGCGGGTGCCGGAGGATCTGTCGGTGGCGGGCTTCGACGACATCGAGCTGGCCGAGGCGTGCCATCCGCTGCTGACCACGGTGCGCCAGCCGCTCGGCGAGATGGGCCGGATGGCGGTCAACCTGCTGCTGCGGATGCTCGGCGGGCACCACCTGGAGGCGCTGCACGTGGAACTCGCCACCGAGCTCGTGGTGCGCGACTCGACGGGCCGGGCGCCTTCCTGACGTGTTTCATGGTTCCGGAACGGGAACACGGCAATCCGGAACCGCAACTCATTGACTGCCCTTAATTGACGCAGGTTTCCTTCCTGTTACATCTCGTAGCAGGGAGTCCCCATGAGGCTGTTGCTCGCAGCGGTGGTCGGCGCCACCACCTTCCTTGCGTCCCCCGCGTCCCCCGCGCTCGCCGCCGGCGAAACCGTCAACGTCCACCTGACCACCACTTCGGACAGTGGCGGCCGTGTCGTGACCCGTGGCATGCAGCAGCAGGCGGCGATCGCGTTCGGCCCGGCCGGTGGCACCGCGAACCAGACCATCACCGTCAACGAGGGCGTCACCTACCAGACCTTCGAGGGCGGTGGCGCGTCGATCACCGACACCACCGCGTACCTGCTGCGCGGCGGCCCGGTCAGCGCGGCCACCCGGGACAGCGTGATGCAGAAGCTGTTCAGCCCGACCCAGGGCATCGGCCTGTCGTTCGTCCGCAACCCGATCGGCGCCTCCGACCTGTCCCGGCCCGGCAACGTCTCGCTCGACGACACGTGTTGCGACCTCAACGACTTCAACACCAACGGGTACGACACCAACGTCCGGCTGCTCACTCAGCAGGCTCGTTCCCTGAACTCGGCGCTGCGGGTGAAGGGCGTGCCGTGGAGCGCACCCGGCTGGATGAAGGACAACGGCCGGATGGACCAGATGGGCTGGCTCAAGTGGGAGCACTACCCCACGTACGCCCAGTACCTGGTCAAGTACATCCAGAGCTACCAGGCCGCGGGCGTGCCGGTGAACTACATCTCGGTGCAGAACGAGCCGAACTGCTGCCAGGCGTCGAACCCGACGGCGATGAACTACCCGGGCATGAGCTGGAACCCCTCCGGCCTGGTGGAGTTCACCAAGAACCACGTCTACCCGGCGTTCCGGGCGGCCGGGATCACCACGAAGGTGCTGATCCACGACTGGAACTACGGCGACTACGCGAACTTCGGCGCGGCCATCCTCGGCGACGCGGGCGTCCGCAACGATCCGCTCTTCGGCGGCATCGCCTGGCACGGGTACTTCGGTGACCCGGCGGTCGGCACCCAGGTGCACAACCAGTACCCGTCGGTGCGGCAGTTCAGCACCGAGCACTCCGGCGGCACCTGGATCGCCAACCAGCACAACGAGGACCTGAACGACATCGTGAACTACGCCCGGAACTGGAGCAGCAGCCTGGTCAAGTGGAGCCTGGCGCTGAACCAGAACATGGGACCGCACAACGGGGGCTGCGGAACCTGCACCGGGCTGATCACCGTGCAGGAGGGCGGCAGCCGGGCCGGGCAGGTCGACTACACCGTCGAGTACTACACGACCGGCCACCTCACCAAGTTCGTCAAGCCGGGCGCGGTGCGGATCGACTCCAACAACACCGCGGTGCAGAACGTCGCCTGGCGCAACCCGGACGGCTCCAAAGCCCTGATCGCGCACAACGGCGGCACCTCGGCGCAGTCGGTGCGGGTGAACTGGTCCGGGCAGTCCTTCGTCTACCAGCTGCCGGCCCGCACCACCGCGACCTTCACCTGGTCCGGCACCGCGACGCCGCAGCCGACCGGCACGATCACCGGGCTGGCCGGCAAGTGCGTCGACGTGGCGGGCGCCGCCACCGCCAACGGCACGGCGATCCAGCTCTACACCTGCAACGGCAGCGCCGCGCAGCAGTGGACCCGGGCGTCCGACGGCACGCTGCGGTCGCTCGGCAAGTGCCTGGACATCAGTGGACCGTCGAACGCCGACGGGACCGTCGCGCACCTGTGGGACTGCCACGGTCAGAGCTCGCAGCAGTGGACCCGGGACAGCTCGCAACGGCTGGTCAACGCGTACTCCGGCAAGTGCCTGGACGTGACCGGCAACAACTCCGCCGACGCCACCCGGCTGCAGATCTGGACCTGCACCACCGGCGCCAACCAGAAGTGGGTGCTCAACTGATGCTTCTGAAGTCCCTGGTGGCGGCGACCCTCGCCGCCACCTCGCTGACCGGGGTGCCAGCCCCGACCACTGCCGTGACCGGGACCTACTCGGGCGGTGCCGCGCACTGGGTTTCGCTGCCGGCGACCCCGATGACGAGCGCGGCGAAGCCGGCTGACGCCACCGTCGTCATCGACCCCAGCCGGATCCGGCAGCAGTACACCGGAGTCGGCTTCTCGATCGACGAGACCAGCGTCTCCAACCTGTGGAAACTCACCCCGGCCGAGCGGGAGCGGGCCATCCGGCTGCTCGTCGACCCGCGCACCGGCGCCGGGCTGGACCGGTTCCGGATCACCATCGGCAGCCCGGACCTGATCGAGCACCGGCCGTTCTGGTCCTACGACGAGCTGCCGGCCGGGGTGACCGAGGACTGGGACCTCAGGTACTTCTCCATCCAGCGCGACATCGACCTGCACATCGTCGACACCATCAAGCTGATCCAGAAGTACAACCCGAAAGCGACGTTCCTCGCGTCGGCGTGGAGTGCGCCGGCCTGGATGAAGACGAACCGCAGGTTCCTCGGCGAGGTGGCCCTCAAACCGGGGAGCAGCACGGAGTATTACCAGGTCGGCAAGCTGCGGGACGACTGCATTGACGTGTTCGCGCGGTACTACGTCAAGTTCGTCCAGGCGTACGCACGTCAACACATCAATGTTGACGCGTTGACGTTGTTGAACGAGCCGGGCATGGACGTCGTCTACCCGGCGATGGACATCAGCGTTGATCAGCAGAAGAAGCTGTCCGTCGCGATCAAGCGTGAGCTGCGCAGGGCGGGGCTGAAGACGCAGCTCTACGTGCACGACTTCAACTTCTGGGACTGGCGGGATCCGAACAGCGCGGCGACCAAGAACTACCACCGGATCTTCGAGGACGCGGCGACGCGACGGGCCGCCGACGGGATCGCGTTCCACCCGTACTGGGGGGATCCGGCGGTGATGCGGGACGCCTACGAGGAGTTCGGCAAGCCGGTGCACCTGACCGAGACCAGCGACCTGTCGCCGGCCACGGTGCTCGCCGACTTCCAGCTCGACGCGAGCTCCTACATCCTCTGGGCGCAGGCCACCGACCAGGACGGCGGCACCCTGCACTGGACCGACAAGCGGGACAACAACGTCGACTGGGACGAGGTCGCCCGGACCAGCAAGTGGCCCAACCGCATGGTCACCGTGGACACCACCACCAAGACCTTTACGGTACGGGACGAGCTGTACCAACTCGGGCAGTTCGCTCGGTACCTGCGGCCGGGACAGGTGCGCGTGCAGTCCAGCACCACCGACGGCGGGGTCAGCAACGTCGTCTTCCGTGACCGCGGCGAATACGTCGCCGTGCTCGGCAACGGCAACGCGACCGACACCTCGGTCGAGGTGGTTGCGGGGAACCGCTCCTTCCGGACGACGGTGCCGGCTCACGCGTACGCCACCTATCGCTGGACCGACCGCACGCCGCCGCCGCGGCACAACCGCGCGCCCGTGCTGGCCGGCGTCTCCGACGTCGTCGCCGACCAGTACGCGACCACGCGCTTCCCGCTGCGCGCCACCGACGCGGACCGCGACCGGCTCACCTATTACGCGACCGACCTGCCGGCCGGCGTCCGGCTCGACGCCCGGACCGGTGTCGTCACGCTGACCCCGACCGTCGCCGGTGAGCTCGACCTCACGGTCGCGGTCACCGACGGTCATCGGTACGACGAGACGACCGTGCACGTGACAGTCCGCCCGCACGGCGCACCCGCCGGGGCGACGGTCGAAGCCGAGGCCTACACCGAGCAGCACGGCTGGACCGAGGGTGGCGCCACCTTCATCGAGAGCAACGCCGCCGCCAGCGGTGGCCGCAACGTCGGCTGGACCGCACCCGGCAACTGGCTGAGGTACCACTTCGACCTGGCCGCGGGCGGAGGCTACGAGCTGGAACTCGGTGTGGCCACCGGGCTCGGCGCCGAGGTGCCGGGCGCGATCTCGATCCGCGACGCCGCCGGGCAGGTGCTCGCCACCGTCACGGTGCCGGACACCGGAGGCTGGGGCACGTATCGACCGGTCCGGATCCCGATCTCGCTTCCCGGCGGTGATCAACTTCTTACGGTTTACTGTGAAACCGGGGGGTTCAATCTGGACTACCTCCGGCTGAACGGGTAGGGGCCGTCAGCCATCCGCCTGCCGGAGGCGAGCCACAAGCTCGCCTTCGGCAGCGTCGGAGGCCGGATCGGACCAGAACCCCAGGGGTACGGCGCGCAGGTTCCGTCCGAGCGGATCCAGCAGGTGCCCGCCGATCTTCATGATCCACAGTGCCACCGAGCGGTCGGTGATGGTCAGCTCCGGGATCTGCGAGCTGAGCCGGGCCTCGAACGCGGCGATCTCCTGCACCGACCGCAGCCAGACCACCAGCAGCAGGTTCGCCGCGCCGGAGAGCGTCGCGCAGAACCGGGTCTCACGCATCCCGCTCAACCGGCTGACCGCCCGGCCGGTGTCACCCGGCGGAAGCGTGCCCCAGAGCGACACCGAGATCGGGAACCCGGAGGCGTAGCGGGCCACCTCGCACCGGTACGCGATCGACCGCTCCGCGTCCAGCCGGTCCAGCCGCCGCCGCACCGTCGTCGGGCTCAGCCCGGTGCGCTCGGCGAGACGCACCGCGGGCTGCCGCGGATCATCGCTCAGCACCCGGATCAGCCGCAGGTCGTCGGCGTCGAACGGGCGCGCCGGCCGGGCCTGCGGCGGCCGGGTCTCGGCGAGCGACTGCCGGGCCGGCTCACTCAGCCGGTCCAGCCGCCAATGGCTGCCCTCGGTGTGCAGCGTGATCGCGATCTGGGTGCGGGACGCGGCCACCCCGGGCAGCCGGCCGAGGCGGAAACTCAGATATCGCGCCAGGTCCACGTGATCGGCGAAGAACGCCTGGATGAGCAGGTCGCGGGCGCCGGTCACGTGCTCCAGCGTCACCACGTTCTCGTCGCCGGCCAGCCCGGCGGCGACCTCCGGAAGGCGCCCGGCGACGCAGTCGACCTCGATCACCGCCACCACCGCGGTGACGGTCGCGATCGTGGTGGGCAGGCAGCTGATCCAGGCGTGTCCCGAGCGGTGCAGCCGGTTCCAGCGGCGCGCCGCGGTCGAGCCGTCCACCCCGAGGGCCGCGCCGATCCGCTGCCAGTCGGCCCGCGGCGCCAGCTGCAACGCGGTCACCAACTGGTAGTCCAGCTCGTCGAGGGTGAACGATTCCGGCGTCTCAGGCGGGGTCATCGGCGGATCCCTGCAATTGCCGCGCCGTGCCGGTCATTCTGGTGACCATACCGCCATGTTCTCCTCCTCCGACGCGCTTCCGTACGCCGAGCGGCTGATCGCCCTCCGGCACGCGCTGCACCGCGAACCCGAGCTCGGCCTCGACCTGCCGCTGACCCAGGCCAAGGTGCTCGCCGCGCTGGACGGCCTGCCCCTGGAGATCACCACCGGCACGGCGCTCACCTCGATCACCGCGGTGCTGCGCGGCGGGCGCCCCGGACCGGCCGTGCTGCTGCGCGGCGACATGGACGCGCTGCCCGTCCAGGAGGAGACCGACCTCGACCACGCCTCGACCATCCCCGGTGTGATGCACGCCTGCGGGCACGACATCCACACCAGCGCGCTGGTCGGCGCGGCACACCTGCTCGCCGCGCGGCGCGACGAACTCCCCGGGGACGTGGTCTTCATGTTCCAGCCCGGCGAGGAGGGGCAGCGCGGCGCCAAGGTGATGATCGACGAAGGGGTGCTGGACGCGGCCGGCGAGCGGGTCATCGCCGCCTACGCGATCCACGTCGCCGCCACCGTGCTGCCGCTCGGGGTGGTCGCCACCCGGCCCGGCACCATCCTGGCCGCCTCCGACTCGGTGACCGTGACCGTGCACGGCCAGGGCGGCCACGGCTCCTCCCCGCACCTGGCGGTCGACCCGGTGCCCGCGCTCTGCGAGATGGTCACCGCGCTGCAGACCATGGTGACCCGAACCGCGGACGTCTTCGACCCGGCCGTGCTCACCGTCGGCTCGATCCACGCCGGCTCGGCGTTCAACGTGATCCCGGAGAACGGCACCTTCCAGGCCACCGTGCGGACCTTCTCACCGGAGACCCACCGGGCCATCCAGGCCGGCGTCCGGCGGGTGGTCCAGGGCGTCGCCGACGCCCACGGAGTACGGGTGGAGATCGACTACCAGGCCAACTACCCGGTGACCGTGAACGACCCGGCCGAGACCGCGTTCGCACTGGCCACCCTCCGCGAGATGTACGGGCCGCAGCGCGCGTTCGAAGCACCCCGCCCGGTGGCCGGCGCCGAGGACTTCTCCTTCGTGCTGGAGCAGGTGCCGGGCGCGTACCTGATGGTCGGCGCCGTGCCGCCCGGCACCGACCCGGCCACCGCACCGATGAACCACGCGCCGCAGGCGATCTTCGACGACCGCAGCGTCCCGGAAGCCGCCGTCGTGCTCGCCTCCCTCGCCGCCGCCCGCCTGCGCCAGGCCGCCTCGGCATGAACGACCGCACCGAGCGGCACCCCGCCGCACCGGGCAGCATGCCCAACAGCACAGCGGCCACCGCGGTCCTCGACCGGAAGAAGGTCAGCGCGGTCGTCGGCCTGCTGGTCTTCTTCGAGATCACCAGCGGTTTCATCCAGCTCGGCGTCGCGCCGCTGCTGCCCGACCTGGGCACCGAGATGAACATCTCGGACGCCAACCTGAACTGGGTCATCTCGGTGCAGCTGCTCGCGGCCGCGGTGTCCGTCCCGGCCTTCGGGCGCCTCGGCGACCTCTACGGCCACCGCCGGATGCTCCGCGTCGCCCTCGCCTGCGTCGCGGCCGGCAGCCTGCTCGTCGCCCTCGCACCCAACCTGCCGGTGCTGCTCGCCGGCCGGGCCCTGCTCGGCCCGCTCGCCGCGCTGCTGCCGCTGGAGATCGCCCTGGTCCGGGACCGGCTCCCGGTCGAACTGGCCCGGCGCGCCATCGCCCGGCTGGTCGGCGCGCTCACCCTCGGCGGGCTGCTCGGTGGCGTGATCACCGCCGGGCTGCACCAGGTCATCGGCGACGCACGGCTCACCCTCCTGGTGCCGGCGGTGCTCGCGATCATCTGCGTACCGATCTCGTTCCTCGCCGTACCGGAAACCGCCCAGCTTGCCACCGGCAAGCTGGACGTGCCCGGCGTCGTGCTGCTGAGCGGCTCGATGGTGGCCCTGCTCAGCGGAATCTCGCTGCTCAGCTCGACCACCGGCCTGGCCGCCGGGCTCGTGCTGGTGGGCCTGGCCGGATTCGCCGGCTGGGTGCTGCTCGAACTGCGCACCGAGGAACCGCTGGTCGACCTGCGCGCGCTCGCCGGACGGCACGTCGCGCCGTTCTTCCTCTGCTCGTTCGTCTTCGGCATCGTCTACTTCGGAAGCCAGGCGCCGGACGCGACGTTCCTGGCCGCGGAACGCGACACCGCCGGCTACGGCTTCGGCTTCACCGCGCTGCAGATCTCCCTGGTCGCCCTGCCCGCGGCGGTGAGCGCGGTGGCCGGATCCACGCTGACCGCGGTGATCGCCGCCCGGTTCGGGTACCGGCCCACCCTGATCGCGGCGTTCCTGGTGATCGGCGCGACGTTCCTGGCGCAGGCACTCCTGCACGACGAGGTATGGCAGCTGCTGGCCTTCAAGGTGCCGGTCGGGTTCGCGGCGGGCGTGGCCCTCGGGGCGATGCCGACGGTGATCGCCGAGACCGCCGAACCGTCCCGCACCGGCATCACCACGGCGCTCTACAACAACGTCAAGACGCTGGGCGGTGCGGTCGCCGGCGCGGTGGTCGCCGCGATCCTGGCGACACTCGTGCTCGGCGGGGCGGACACCCCACGGGAGAGCGCGTACGTCGTGGTCTGGCTGATGTGCGGTCTGCTCTGCCTCGGTGCCGCCCTGACCGCGGGTTTCGCCCGCCGTGCCGAATAGCCGGTGCCGCCGAACGGCGGCACCGGCCCGTCCGGTCAGTGCGCGATCGGGCAGCCGCCGGTCAGCTTGCCGAGGAACGCGTTCGGGTCGTAGTAGTGCTCGACCTCGAGCAGCTTCAGATCGTCGCTGACCTTCGCGACGCTCATGCCGAACATCTCGATGGTCTTCCCGTTCGGCTGGTGACCGTGGTACTCACCCTCGAAAGAGCCCCAGTGCCGCCACTTGAACGTCACCACCGGCGGCGGGCTGAGCACCTCCAGCACCTCCCAGTAGAACCCGTTCGGGAAGGCGCCGTGGAAGATGTCGTGCTGGCTGTCGAACGACTCCTTGCCGGTCCGGTAGAACGGGCTGTCGCCGATCAGCACGTTGTAGCTGCCGATGTCCGCGATGTCCTGCGCGGAGGCCCACGGGCCACCGTTCACATTGGTGCGGAAGTGCTCGGTCACCATCGAGACCCAGGTGGCCGGGTCCTTCTTGTGCGAGACCTCCATCTCGAAAACCTGCACGATCGACTCGACGATCGCCTCGAGCGAACCGGGGGCGTGCTCGGTGGTCCGCTGCGCGGGCATCACGGTGTGCGAGAGGTGGTAGTCGGGCGTGCCGTGCCGCCACTCGGCCGGGTCAGCGGCCTCGACGACGGCGGAGCGGCCCTGCAGCCACAGCGGGGTCTCGGTCAAGAGGGGTTTCCTTCCAGCGTGGGGCAGGGGGCACCGACCCGTTGCTGTTTGGTTACCCCCCGTAATCCAAAAGCGATGATCACGGTATCCACGTTGGAGTGATCGCGAAAGACCTCATCGGTTAACGCCTATTTGCCGATCGATTGCAAAAGTTAATTGCGGTGGGGGTGCGGCCGCGGCCTCGTTTTGGAGTCCCGATGAGTGGGGCGCGATGTGGCCGGCCTTCCCCGCCCAGGCGCGCCGCCGGCCGGGCCCCGCCCCGGCCGTAGCCCATGCGGCTTTGCGTGCCCGGTGGGGTGTGTGGAGCCGGGTCGCTCCGGCCGTAGCCCATGCGCCTATTGCTCTGTCCGCCGACCAGCGCAGGGCCACACCGGGCTCTCCTGCGCGGATCTTGGAGAGATCGGGCCGGGCGGGGCGTCTGTTGCCGTGGTCTTGTGAAGGTGGGCGGTGGTAGGTCAGGCCTCGGTCGGCGACGGCTGCCGCGGAGCGGGGACGTGGGCAGTCGGCTCCTCGGCGCCGCCGACTGTGGCCGGGGTCAGCTGAAGCGGCTCGGTGCGGTCGTCCAGGGCTTCCTGCTTGGCCGCCTCGATCTCGGCCTGGTTCGGGAGCCGATGCGTCTCTTCGTCCGCCTCGGCCGTGGCGCTGTCGCCCGCCGCAGGCTTCGCCGGCGTGGCCTTTACGGGTGCGGCCTGGTCCGAAGCAGCCTTCTCGGGCGCGTCCTGGTTCGAGGTGAGGTCGTCCGGCGTGGACTGCTGGGAAGGCGCCTGCGCAGGCCGCGCCTGCTGGGAAGGTTCCTGTACAGGCCGCGCCTGCTGGGAAGTGGCCTTCTCGGGCTCGGTTTGCTTCGAGTTGGCCTCTTCATGCGCGGAGGGGCTGCTCGCGGCCTGGTCGTCTTCGGCCGCGGGCCGTGCGATGGCCTGCCCCTCGATGCGGCTTGACGGCTGGTTCATGGCCGGCAGGGCAGTGGTCGGTTCTTCCGCCTGGTTCATGGCTGGCAGGGCAGTGGTCTGCTCTTCCGCTGCTTCGGGTTGCTCGGCCGGTTGGTCCTCAGTCGTCTCCGAGGAGGGCTTTCTGGCGATAGTTGAATTAGCGGTAATTGCTGAATTATTAGGAAGAGCAGCTTTATCGGCTGTCGGCGAAGCTGGTCGGGCGACCACCGGACGACTCGCGGGCACGGCGACAGCAACGTCTGCGGAGGTTGCGGGCGCCGCCGGGCGTGCGTCGGCCGCAGCAGGCATGGCGACGGTGAGGTCCGCGGAGGCTGCGGGTGCGGCCGGCATCGCGACGGTGGGGTCTGCGGAGGATGCGGGTGTCGCGGGGCGTGCGGCGGGCATCGCGACGGTGGGGTCTGCGGAGGTTGCGGGTGTCGCTGGGCGTGCGGCGGGCATCGCGACGGTGGGGTCTGCGGAGGTTGCGGGCGCCGCTGGGCGTGCGGCGGGCATCGCGACGGTGAGGTCTGCCGCAGCCGCCGGCATCGGCATGGTGCGATCGGCCGCATTGCCGCCCGCCGCGGCGACCGGGACGGTCAGGTCGCCGGCGCGGCCGGTGCGCAGCACCGTCGTCTCAGCGATGGAGACCGGGATGCCCGGGACCTGCGCCGCACCCCGGAACCGCCCGATCTCGCCGATGATCGGCAGGACCGGCGGCTCGTAGCGGGACCAGCGCCGGGCGCTCAGCGCCGTCCCCAGCAGGGGGATCGCCAGCAGCGCGGCCAGTCCGTACCCGGGCCGGCTCAGGTCGAAGCCCTCCTTTGCCACCTCCGGCGGCCACAACCCGGCGTACGCCTCCGGGGAGTTCCACGCCCAGATCGTCACGGCCAGGAAAGCGACGCCGGCGAGGACCGGGCCGGCGGGAGAGACCGGGGCGAACGTGAGGATCGCGTACAGGATGCCGGCGAAGATCAGGAGCAGCAGGCCGGTGATCGACTCGGCGGCGAAGAGTTCCCGGCCGCGGCTGCTCAGGTCGCGGGTGAAACCGACGCCGGCCAACACCCAGATTGCCGGGGCCAGCACAATTGCATAGAGGATCGACCTGAGGTGGCGCATGATCCGGCACGGTACCCGGACGCGGCAAGGGCGGCGAATGCCGTCGTAACGTACCGGCCATGGAAGAACAGCTCACCGGACGACCCACCGCTGATTCGCGGGTGACCCTCAGCCGGATCATGACCGCGGTGGACGTCAATCTCTACGGCACCGTGCACGGCGGCGTGCTGATGAAGTTCGTCGACGACGTGGCCGGCGCCGCGGCGGCACGGCACAGCGGCGGCACCGCGGTGACCGCGGCGATCGACGAGATCGTGTTTCTGGAGCCGGTGCGGGTGGGCGATCTGGTGCACGCGTACGCGCAGGTCAACTGGACCGGGTCCAGCTCCATGGAGGTGGGCGTGAAGCTGGCCGCGGAACGCTGGGACGCGGTCGGGGCGACACCGCTGCCGGTGGCCACGGCATACCTGGTCTTCGTCGCCGTGGACCCGGCCGGACACCCGCGCCGGGTGCCGCCGGTGATCCCCGGCGACCCGGCCGAACAGCGGCGTTTCACCGAGGCGCGGATCCGCCGGGATCACCGTCTGGCCCGGCGTAAGGCCATCCAGAAGGCCCGCGCGGAGCATCAGCCGGAGGCCGATTGATCCGCCGTTAAGGTGTGGTCATGACGACAGGCGAGGTGACGTCCGGCACAGTGCTCTGGGAGCCTGCGGCGGACGCTCGGGAGAACACCCGGATCGGCCGCTATCTGGCGTGGCTGGAGCAGGAGCGAGGGCTCTCCTTCGCCGATTACCCGGCGCTCTGGGAGTGGTCGGTCACCGACCTGCCCGGCTTCTGGCAGTCGATCTGGGACTACTTCGGCGTGGTGGCGCACGACCAGCCGACGGCCGTGCTCGGCGAGTCCGCCATGCCGGGGGCGACCTGGTTCCCCGGCGCCACGCTGAACTACGCCGAGAACGTCCTGCGGATGCCCGGACGGGCCGACGACGAGGCGGTCGTCCTGGCGTACTCGCAAAGTCGTGAGCCGGTGCGGCTGACCGCCCGGCAGCTGCGTGATCAGGTCCGCCGGGTCCGTGCCGGGCTGAAGGCCCGGGGTGTCGGCAAGGGTGACCGGGTCGCCGCCTATGCGCCGAACATCCCGGAGACCTATGTGCTGATGCTCGCCACCGCGAGCCTCGGCGCGATCTTCTCGTCCTGCGCGCCGGAGTTCGGCGCCCGCAGCGTGATCGACCGGTGGAGCCAGATCGAGCCGAAGGTGCTGGTCGCGACCGACGGCTACCGGTACGGCAACAAGGACATCGACCGCGGCCCGGAAATCTCCGCGATCAGGGCGGCGATTCCGTCGATCGAGCACGTCGTCACCATCGGATACCTCGATGCCGGCGGTGGCGACTGGCACGAGCTCGACGGCGACGAACCGCTCACCTTCGAACCGGTTCCGTTCGATCACCCGCTCTACGTGCTCTACAGCTCCGGCACCACGGGCCTGCCGAAACCGATCGTGCACGGCCACGGCGGCATCCTGCTGGAGCACCTCAAGGCGCTGGCGCTGCACCACGACCTCGGCCCGGACGACCGCTTCTTCTGGTTCACCACCACCGGCTGGATGATGTGGAACTACCTGGCCAGCGGCCCGGCGGTGGGCGCGGCGATCGTGCTCTTCGACGGCAACCCGGGCTGGCCCGACCTGGGCGCCCTGTGGGATCTGGCCGACACCGCGGGGATCACCTATTTCGGTACGTCGGCGCCGTTCCTGATGGCCTGCCGCAAGGCCGGCCTGAAACCGGGAAAGCGGCTCAAGGGCGTCGGCTCGACCGGCGCCCCGCTGCCACCGGAGGGTTACGCCTGGGTCTACGAGGCGGTCGGCACGGACCTGCAACTGCTCTCGCTGTCCGGCGGGACCGACGTGTGCACCGGCTTCGTCGGTGGTGCCCCGCTGCTGCCGGTCCGGGCCGGGGTGATCGCGTGCCGGATGCTCGGCGCCCGGGTGGAGGCCTTCGACGGAGCGGGCAAGCCGGTCCTCGGGGAGCTCGGCGAGCTGGTGATCACCGCGCCGATGCCGAGCATGCCGGTCGGTTTCTGGAACGACCCGGACGGCACCCGGTTCCGGGAGGCCTACTTCGACGTCTTCCCGGGTGTCTGGCGGCACGGTGACTGGATCACCATCGGCGAGGACGGCTCGTGTGTGATCACCGGCCGGTCCGACGCCACCCTCAACCGGGGCGGCGTGCGGCTCGGCACCGCCGAGTTCTACTCGGTGGTGGAGAGCCTGCCCGAGGTCGCCGACTCGCTGGTGGTGCACCTGGACAAGCCCGACGACCCGAACGGTGAGCTGCTGCTCTTCGTGGTGCTCACCGAGGGGGCCGAGCTGGACGACGCCCTGCGCGGCCGGATCGCGCGAGAGCTGCGTGCCGCGCTCTCCCCGCGGCACGTGCCCGACGTCGCCTATCAGGTACGTGCGCTGCCACGCACCCTCTCCGGCAAGAAGCTGGAGGTGCCGGTGAAGCGGATCCTCACCGGCACCCCGGTGGACAGGGCGGCGGCGACCGGGGCCCTGGCCAACCCGGATTCGCTGCACGCCTTCGCCGACCTGGCCCGCGAGCGGGGTTAGGCCAGCGTCACCGACACCTTCTCGGTGGTGGACCGGGCCTCCAGCTTGGCCCGGTCCAGGTTGGCGCAGAGCACCACGGACGCGCCGGCGACCAGCGGCGCCAGCAGCCAGTCGGCCGCGTCGGGGTGGACGGCGGTGTCGATCAGCACCCGGTCGCCGGCGCCGATGCCGAGTTCCGCGGCCCGGGCGGTGGCCGTCTCCACGGCCTCGGCGTGGCTCATCTCGTACGGCCCGGCGAGGGCCAGGTCGGCGGAGTTCACCGGTGCGCCGCGGTAGTGGTCGCCGTGGTTGCGCACCTCGGTGACGTAGTCCGCGTACCCCTCGGGGAGCGTGCGCAGCGGCATGGCCAGCGGGAGCAGGCCGGTCGCGTACCGGTCGGTGGTGGACCAGGCGGCCGCGGTCTCGACCCGGTCCGGCGTGGTGAAGAGGGCCTCGACCCAATGTGGGGTGTCGGCGCCGAGATCGGCGGCGAGGCCGGCGGCGGAGACGCCGAGCAGCAGCGCCGCGGTCTGCCAGTGCGGGGGAAGCAGCAGCGCCACCGTGTCGCCGTGGCCCAGGCCGACTCCGTCGATCAGCAGGTTCGCGGTTTTCGAGACCCAGTTGTCCAGCGTCGCCCCGGACAGCTCGGTGCGGTCTCCGGTGGCGTCGTCGTACCAGGTCAGCAGCGGTGCGGCCGAGTCACGCCGGACGGCGGCCGCGAATGCCTGCGGGATCGTGTTCGTCACCACCCTCACGATAGATGGATCACTGTCCGTGATGGTGACGGAACGCCGTCGATGTGCCGGTGTCGCGGACACTTTCTCGAAGCGTTGCAGGCGTACCCTCGACGTCAGAGCTACACCGCAGCATCGGTACGTCTAGAGACGCCAAGGAGATGCCTCGTGACCCCCGGTCGCCCCCCGCGAGTGCTGGTCGACGCCACTAGTGTCCCCGCCGACAGAGGCGGCGTCGGCAGATATGTCGACGGACTGCTCGGAGCCCTCGGACAACTCAGTCCGGACCGCGTCGACCTCGCCGTTGTCGCCCAGCGCTCGGATGCGGAGCGTTACCGCCGCATGCTTCCCACGGCTGAGGTGATCCCCGGCCCGGCCGCGATCGTGCACCGGCCGGCCCGCCTCGCCTGGGAGCAGACCGGCCTGCCGCTGCTCGCCCAGCAGGTGGGCGCCGAGGTGCTGCACTCGCCGTTCTACACGTGCCCCCTGCGAGCCGGATGCCCGGTTACCGTCACGGTGCACGACGCGACCTTCTTCACCGAGCCGGAGCATTACGACAACACCAAGCGGACGTTCTTCCGCAGCGCCATCAAGACGTCGCTGCGCCGCGCCGGCCGGGTGATCGTGCCCAGCAAGGCCACCCGGGACGAGCTGATCCGCCTGCTCGACGCCGACCCGACCCGGATCGACGTGGCCTACCACGGGGTGGACCAGTCGGCCTTCCACATGCCCACCGAGGAGGAGAAGGCCCGGGTGCGGGCCCGCCTCGGCCTCGGCGACTCCGGCTACGTCGCGTTCCTGGGCGCCAAGGAGCCCCGCAAGAACGTGCCGAACCTGATCCGCGGCTGGGCCCGCGCGGTCGCCGACTGGCCGCACCCGCCGGCTCTGGTGCTGGCCGGCGGTCAGGGCCACGACGACGACATCGACCGGGCGGTCGCCGAGGTGCCCTCGCACCTGCGGCTGCTGCGCCCCGGCTACCTGCGGTACGCGGACCTGCCCGGCTTCCTCGGCGGCTCGCTGGTCGCCTGCTACCCGTCCTTCGGGGAGGGTTTCGGTCTGCCCATCCTGGAGGCGATGGCCTGCGGCACGCCGGTGCTCACCACGCCGCGGCTCTCGCTGCCCGAGGTGGGTGGCGACGCGGTGGCCTACACGACGGAGGCGCCCGAGCGGATCGCCGAGGACCTGGCCGATCTGCTGCACGACGAGCCGCGCCGGGCCACCCTCGCGAAGGCCGGTTTCGACCGGGCCAAGGAGTTCAGTTGGGCGTCCAGCGCGGAGGTGCACGTGACGACGTGGAACCGGGTCGCGGCTTGATCAGCGACTAGACTTTGCGCGCATGAGCAACGAACAGGCTGAGCTGTATGGAGTGGTTCTGGCGGGGGGCACCGGAACCCGTCTCTGGCCACTGTCCCGGGCCGGTCATCCCAAGTTTCTGCACCCTCTGACCGGCACGGACGCCTCTTTGTTGCAGGGCACGGTGGACCGGCTGGACACCTTGACCTCCCCCGAACGGACCTTTGTGGTGACCGGCGTGGCACACGCCGCGGCGGTCTCCCGGCAACTCAGCGAGGTGCCCGAGGAGAACGTTCTGGTCGAGCCGTCGCCGCGCGACTCGTGTGCCGCGATCGCCCTGGCAGCCGCCGTGATCGCGCGCCGCGACCCGGACGCGATCATGGGCTCGTTCGCCTCCGATCACCTGATCGCCGACCGGACCGAGTTCGCCGCGGTGATCCGCAAGGCGATGGCCGGCGCCGAGCAGGGTCTGCTGATGACGCTCGGCATCACGCCGACCCGCCCGGAGACCGGTTACGGCTATCTGCAGTGCGGCGGCTCGGTCGACGACAGCCCGGTGCTGAAGGTCGAGGAGTTCAAGGAGAAGCCGTCGTACGACGTGGCCGAGAGCTACGTGAAGTCCGGCAACTACCTGTGGAACGCCGGCATGTTCGTCTGGCGGGTCGACGCCTTCCTGGCCGAGCTGGCCCGGCAGCAGCCGCAGCTGGCGGCCGGGGTGAGCCGGATCGCGCAGGCGTGGGACACCGCGGGCCGCGAGGAGGTGCTCGGCGAGGTGTGGCCGACGCTGCCGCGGATCTCGGTGGACTACGCGGTGATGGAGGGCGCGGCCGCGGTCGGCCGGGTCGGCACCATCCCGGGTGACTTCGGGTGGAACGACGTCGGCGACTTCCACACCCTCGGCGAGGTGCTCACCGCCGACCCGGCAGGCAACGTGATCGTCGGCCAGAGCGGCGACCTGGAGCGGCCGACCGTGCTGCTGCGCGACGCCGAGAGCCTGGTCGTGCTGCCGCAATCGGGTCGTCTGGTGGCCGCCATGGGTGTCAGCGACCTGATCATCGTGGACACCCCGGACGCGGTGCTGGTCTGCCCGCGTGAGCGGGCGCAGGAGGTCAAGCACCTGGTCGACGAGCTCAAGGAGCTCGGCCACCACGGCTACATCTGACCGGCCGGTCGCCGGTGGGCGCCGCCCGCCGGCGGCTCACCAGTCGGTGACGCCCTGCCGGGTGGGCTGCAGTGAACCGATCTCCAGCGAGCGCATGGTGATGTTGTTGCGCTTGCCCTTGGGGAAACCCTCCAGCGTGGCGACCGGCCCCGCGGTGGAGAGCCCGAGGTCGTACCGCAGGGTGTTGCCGGCGGCGCAGCCCTCGTCGCCCTTGGCGCAGCCGGCCCATTTGATGCCGGCGTAGGCGGCATCGCCGCCGGCCAGGGTGAACTCGGTGGCCGGGCCGGGCTCGTCGACCTTGACGGTGGGCACCTCGACCGGGCGGTTCGCGGCGTTGACCAGGGCGATGGTCGGCCAGCCGCTGATCGAGCACGAGGCGGTGCCGGTGTTGGTGAGGGTGACCAGCGCGGTCTGCTCGGTGCCCGCGGCCGGCTGCACGGCGATGGTGGCCGACACGTCGCCGATCCGGCACAGCTCGATCCGCGCGGCGGCGGCGTTGGCGGCCGATATCCCCGGGACCGCCTCCACCGGGCGGATCTTTCTAGTCGCGCACTACGACTCCGCGCAGGTCGGGCCGGGCGGCA